>JACMPS010000321.1 GCA_014377395.1 Chthonomonadaceae bacterium | reverse complement strand
CTTGACTGACACAATGACTTCGGGGATTATTTCTTCGCTTCATCGTAACCAGCAAATCGGTGGCAGGGCGAATGATGCCCGCTACTATTCCAGTCTCCTCCAGGCCGACGCAAGCGTGAACCCCGGCAACTCCGGTGGGCCCCTGGTTGATCTTTATGGGCGCGTTGTGGGAATCAATGTCGCCATCGAGTCGCCGAGTGGTGCTTCTGCAGGAATCGGGTTTGCCATCCCCGCGAACACTGCAAAGTACGTCATGGAGCAACTGATCACCAATGGCTCCGTCACACGTGGCTTTCTCGGCTTAAGTCCGCGTTCACTTGAATATAGTGAGCGGGCACAGTACAAAGTCGAGGCGGGCGCACTGGTGACTTCGATTCAGCTGAACAGTCCGGCGGACAAGGCGGGAATTCAAGTAGAGGATGTGATTACCTCTTTCAATGGAAAGAAGATCGTGGGAGAAACCGACCTGCGCGAAGGAATTTCCCGCTTGAAACCGGGTTCCGAGATCACGATTGAAGTGAGCCGTGAGGGACAATCCCGTACCCTGAATGCAAAAATCGGTGCTCCTACCGACACGATTGCTACCGCAAAGCCGGAACAGAAAGTACAGCCGGATGCGCCGCAAGGTAAGTTGGGCGTAGCGGTGGGAGACCTTTCCGACGAAGACGTTCAGAATGAATACAAGTTCGCCCAGAGCGTGAAGCGTGGTGCAGTTGTAACTGAGGTGACACCGGGTAGCCCTGCGGCAGACGCAGGACTGAAAAGTGGGGACCTGATTTTGAGAATGGCAGGGAAACCTGTCAACAAAGCGGAGGATGTGAAAGCTATCGCCCGCCTTCTGAAGAGCGGAATGGTGAACCTCGCAGTTTTACGTGGCGAGCAAACCGTTCTGGTTTCCATTGAACTGGACTGACCCTTAACGAGTGAAAGGACTGTCGGGGGCGACAGCCCTTTCCACTCACGGCTTTGCCGGTTCCCCCTACTGTCGGGGGCTTTGTGTACAGAGAAAGTATTGGTAAGAGAAATGGCATTGGCACAGACAAACGAAGGGAAGGTGCGTGTGCGCGTTCCCGAATGGGTGTATTACTTTACGGACGACCAGTTTATTCTCTGGTGCAAACAGCGAAAACTGACGGTTTGCTCAGAACCTCGTGAGGTTCCCGAAGATGAGCGTGCCGCGATTTTCCGCTACATGGTACGCCAGAACCTGGTGAATTAACCCCTGTAAATCGCCCCCTTCGTACTCAGTGCGACGGGGGCAAAATGTTGGAGGCGGGGAAAAGTGTCAAGTATTAAGTGCTAAGTGTTGAGGTAAACGTCTTCTTCATTTGCCCCCACCCTGATCTCGTCCACTCAGCCCTCCCCCAAAATCCGGGAGAGGGAAGTCAATACTGAAGCACTTAACACGTTCGGTTCTTTGCTTGAGGTTCCCCCGTATTCTTCTGACACTTGATCCTTGACATCCCTCTCTCTAATAGAGGGGGCGGAGGGGGTATTCCGAGATTACCACTCCCCCAGATACATCACTTCCTCCTCAAGAATGACGCCGAAACGCTCGAAGACGGTTTTCGCAACGTGTTCCGCAACAAGGCGAATCTCGGTAGCGGTGGCTCCGCCCCGGTTCACGATAAAGTTGGCGTGTTGCTCCGAAACCTTCGCGCCTCCGATAGAAAACCCCTTTAAGCCACACGCCTCCGAGAGAAATGCAGTCGGAATGACCCCGGCTTTTCTCATGCCATCCGAAAGTCCCGGCAGACTTTGCGCGAGTTCTATATCGAGAACGTTCTTGAAGAAACTGCCCGCGGACGGCCTCCAGGGTTGCTTGACGATGCGCTGATACTGATAATCTTTTGCCCTCATGCGGATCTCCCGACGCACTCCCGGTGTTAATTCCAGCGTGGCGGACAAAAGACACGCTGGATCACACTTTCCGCTCCGTAGGCGGCTGTCACGGTAACTGAACTCCATCCAGTCCGGCGAGACGTGCTTGCGTTCTCCTGCCTCCACGACCTCGATTTCGCGCACTAGCCTGTCCATGTTCGAGCGATAAGCCCCCGCATTGGAGACCAACGCTCCACCGACTGTTCCCGGAATTCCTACCGCGAACTCAAGCCCGGAAAGTTCTCGGTGAAGCGACGCAACAAACAAACTCATTAGATTATGCCCGGTTTCCACCTTCACGCAATTGCCTGAAAACTCAACCCCCCGACACGCATTAACCACGACAAGACCGCGCACCCCTTTGTCGCTGACACAAACATTCGTGCCTTCGCCCAACAAAATAAGCGGCAACCCATAAATTTGTGAAACTTGAGAAAGTTCGGCGAGGGTGTCGGTGTCCTCAGCTTTGCAGTAGATGTCGGCATTACCTCCTACGAAAAGGTAAGTGTGGCGAGACAGAGGCTCGTCCTTGCAAAGTTGCACTCTCGTGCGCGGCGTGAGGAGCGGAAGGGCGGCGTTCCAGTCGGGGAGAGGGGAGTCTGTCATAAGAGAGGGGAGTCTTTATCCACAGATTAACACAGAATGACACAGATTAAAATGCAAAGAGAAAAGAAAAGGAATAGATGCTCTGCTTTTGTCCGCAGGACTATCGGCGAAGCCGCTAGCGACGAATTCATTCCGCCGCGTTCACTTTCTCAACTGTATTAAAATATGTGCTGTGTTAATCTGTAGATAAAACCTACTTTTTGCTGGCGGCGTGGGCGCGTGACGCTTCGAGTTGTCCGGCGGAACCGAGCAAAACGTTGCGGCTTGCGATAAACTTGGCGTATTCTGCCATGAAGATTTTTCCGGGTGGGCGCAGGTCGAACTCTGCGGGTTTGTCGCGGAAGAATTCACGATGCACTCGTGTCCAGACCAATCTTCCGTCAGTGTCAATGTTTACTTTGCAGACGCCGAGTTTGGCAGCAGGCAAATATTGTGCTGGGTCAACGCCCTTCGCCGCCCCCATAGTGCCACCTGCGGCATTGATTCGGGCGACTTCATCTTGGGGAACCGAGGAAGAACCGTGCATTACAAGCGGAAAATTCGGAAGCAATTTCTGAATTTCGGTCACGCGGTCGAAATGGATTCCCTGCCCGCCACTGAATTTGTAGGCTCCATGCGAAGTGCCAATCGCACAGGCGAGAGAATCACAGCCTGTCTGATCCACAAACTCTTTTGCTTCGATAGGGTCAGTGAGATTCGCGTTTTTCTCATCAACGGCAATGTCTTCTTCGACGCCACCGAGTTGACCGAGCTCCGCTTCCACCGAAATTCCGTGCTTGTGGGCGGCTTCGACAACGCGCTTTGTCGTTGCGACATTCTCCTCAAAGGGATCATGGGAAGCGTCAATCATCACGGAGGAATAAAAGCCGCTTTCGATACATTCCAGCGCGGTTTTCTCGTCACCATGATCGAGATGCACCGCGAAAAGGGCTTCCGGGAAAATCACATCAGCGGCGCGGATAATCGCTTCGAGCATAGATTTGTCGGTGTAGGCGCGAGCGCCTTTCGACAGTTGAATAATAAAAGGGGCTTGCGAGTCAATACAGCCGTGAAACAAGCCCATTGCTTGTTCGAGGTTGTTGATATTGTAGGCGCCGAGTGCATAATTGCCGTAGGCGTGTTCAAACAGGGTACGGGTGGATACGATCATCTCAGTCCTCTTCGTCGGGTTCGTTTCGTTAGGTGGAGCCGATTTTACTTAACTCGGTCTGTGGGCGTGTTGCGTTTCCGAAGGTAGGGGAAAAGGCACATCGCCGCTGATCTGGAAATCAGTTTCAGGGTAAAGCGCGTTCGCGTGTCTGCGTGGCAGCTCGACTCGAAGTCTCGCGTCTTGCGCGTCCCTCTATTCTACTCGAAAAGGGGCGGCATAAGTCAAGAGGAAGAAAGAGGAGAGACTGCCGCTTTCGGTTTCGGGACACCTGATAAAAGGCGTTTCTGTCCCTCAAGGGCATCATTGTTTGCCGCATTATGCACCAGGGCGGTCTCGAAAGCGCGACCCGCTTGAGAGGGCTGTCCGAGTTTTTCGTAAGCAATGCCGAGGTGAGTGTAGATTTCGCTCAAGTTTGCGGTATCCCGATAGGTGGCAGGCAACTTCGCCAGTGCCTCCGTCAGCACGGAAACAGCACTTGAAGCATCGCCTCGCTTCAGACGAATCCAACCGTAACTCGCCTGTGCAAGCGAAGATTCAAGTTCGATCTCAG
>JACMPS010000320.1 GCA_014377395.1 Chthonomonadaceae bacterium | reverse complement strand
GTGTCCTGCGTGGTCTGGGCTGGGGCGCACTCTGTGGACAGTGGTGGACGGTATGGAATGTCTTCTGGGCAACCCTTCATGGACTCGGCTCAAAAGGCGACAATTTCATGCTCACTGTACTCGTAATGGCAATCGTTTTCGGACTGGTTTTCGCAGTTGCAGGGGCGATTGTTGGACTCATTATCGGGGCAATGGATAGCGATACAAGTCAGGGTGCAATCATCGGGGTCGTGGCGGGAGTTTTGCTTTGCGGGGTGGAAGTGTTGCTCACTAAAAATTCGTTTATGTTTATCAACATCTTTTTCTGGTTTTTCACGGGGCGGTATGTGGGAGCCAATATCGCCGCTAAGGTGCAAAGACCGGTATCCCCATGACCTGTACTCACTGTGGACGCGCTAATCTGGAAGGCGGGGTTCGGTGTACCTATTGCGGGACTCCGTTTCCGCCTCGTCTCGACTTCGATCTGAACGAAGCGGCTTCTTCCTCTGTCGCTCCGCCCTTTTCTGCGCCTTCCGGGGGATCGCCGATCATTCGACGGGCAGGGTTTATCGGGACACTTGCCCTGCTTGCCTTTAAGTTGAAGTCGCTGTTTGTGCTGTTCAAGTTCGGTAAAATCGCCGTCACGCTCGGAAGTATGTTGCTTTTTATTGTGGCGGACGCGAAACTTTTTGGGTGGCGTTTCGGAGTGGGAGTCGCGCTCTCGATCTTTGTGCATGAAATGGGACACGTCTATGTCAACTGGCGGAAGGGCATTCCGCAATCCGCCCCGATGTTTATTCCGTTTGTGGGAGCCGTGATATTTGTCAAGCGTTTTCCCGACGATCCCACCATTGAATCGGAGAGCGGCGCAGGCGGTCCGGCGGCGGGTATGCTTGCCGCCCTCTTTTGTCTTGTCGTGGGTCAGGTCACGGGAGACCGCTTCTGGACAGGTCTTGCCTCGTTCGGCTTTGTGATCAACCTCTTTAACCTTGTGCCGTTTCCGCCGCTTGACGGCTCACACATTTCTTCCGTGTTCTCGCCTAAAATCTGGAACGCCGTTCTCATCACTCTTCTGCTCTGGGTGATCAAAGTTCCTTCTGCCATGCTCTGGCTTGTGCTGATCGTCGGCTTTATTTTTCGGCTTGGTGAGGGAGACGGCGGGCGTCATCTGCTGGCTCCCCCCATTGTGCGAATCAGAATGGCGTTTGTTTATATCTTTCTCTGCGTCACTTTGGGTTACGGCTCGGAAGCGACTTCTGCCTCTCGGCGTCAGGTGCTACCTCGTCCCGAAACTCAGCAAACCCGCTCTCCCCTTGTCGCCTCTGATCTTGAAAAGACACGAAAGAGTAATCAAAGTTCACGCCTCCAATCACGGCAAAGCATTACGCCGCAACTGGATGCGTTTCTCAACCCTTCCGATGCGGGCAGACAACAAGTGCTCTCCATTTTCCGTGTGTTCTTTTTCCTGATCACGGTTGGGTTATGGAGCCTCACCGCTTTTCTGCTGGCTTCCGCCTCAAATCGTCGTTTTGGGCTAAAGAGTTTTGGCTTTATCGGTGCAATGATCAGTGTTCTGGGATTAATTTACGTTTTCGACAGTCTCTTTTTCGCCTTTGGAGAGCATTATGGAGGGGCGTTGCTGGGGGCTTATTTTGCCGCCGCGTTGGTGGCGTTTGGAAGTGCGGTTTATGGGTGGATCAATCGGGCGAAAGACCCTGCCCTTTCCCTGTTTTTGAGGACGGTTCGCTGTGTGGGATGGGCGGCAGGAACCGCCCTTCTCATCGCCTACGGGTTCAGCAATGTGGCGATTTTTGGGTTTGTCGCTGTTCTCGCCCTGCTCTTTTACGGACGATTTCGCTGGCTTGCGTTCGCACGACTTGCAACCTGGGCGCAGGACTTTGGGGACACAGACCTCGCCCTTCGCTCTACACAACGCGCTCTTGCACTCTGCCACGATCCCGAATCAGCCGCGTACCTCAACCTGACTATTGCCCGTCTCCTGACCGCAAACGATTGCGGGGGTGCGGCTCTTGCGGCACTCGATGCACGTTCACAACTTCTCACGCTCTATGGAACCCCGGAAGCCGTCGCAGTCACCCGCTCAATTGCCGAATTGGAACTTCGCACGATTGCCCTGACGCTTCTCGAACGTTATGAGGAGGCTCTCAGTGTTTGCGAAGCAATTCTTCAAGCCCAGGCAACCGATCCGATGGGACGGGCGAGGTTACTTGTAGTTCACTTTCGATTAAGCCAGATTGCGCTATTTAGAGGGTGGGCGGACGAGGCAAAAGCACAAACTGAATGGTGTCTTCGCGTTGTCAAGCAGAACAAGCCGATGGCGGCGATCCTGCGGGGTCGTCTTGCGCTCTCCGATGCTTTGGGGGGCAATCTGCCTGAAGCAATATCGCAGTGTGAGCAAGCGTTGGCACTCAGTCGTGAATCCAGTATTAAAGCAATGGTGTCCTCGGTACGTGCCGAGATCAGCCTGAAGAGTGCCGCACCCGCCGAAGCCGAGAAAGAGGCGTTGTCCGCCGTGAAAGCGTTCCCTCTTCACCTCGCTTATCGGTATCGCTACGGAGTCGCTTTAGGAGCAAATGGCAAAGGCGCAGAGAGCAAAACAATTCTAGACGCACTCGCTCACGATTTTCCGAACGAACACTGGGGACGGCTTTCCGCAGAAGCATAGATGAGAAATACTGAGATTTATCCACAGATTAACACCGATTGGCGCAGGTTAAAAGACGAAATACAAAAAAGGAGAAGGGGACAGATTAATGTTTACCTTTTCCTTCCTCTCTTTGCGCCTTTGTGTCCTTGCATGAGGCTTCCCCGTATTCGTCTCTCCTAATCCCTAACACCTATTTCGACCTATCTTTTATTCTTTGGTTACTTTCTGCAACCTCCCTCGTCTAATCACCGTCTACCGACTGTCTACAGGCACAAAACCCTGACTTAAAACCCGAAAGCATCGAAAACAAGCCTACTTT
>JACMPS010000319.1 GCA_014377395.1 Chthonomonadaceae bacterium | reverse complement strand
TTCATTGTTCGATTCATTCTTAAATTCTCCTATGAAGATCGTTGGTATTAACAATTCGTTTTACTGCCAAGCCAGTGACTGCAACTTCTATGCCAACTGTGCACAAAGCGGGAAATTTTTCCAAATTTTTCCGTTTCGCAGGTCTTTGATTTCTCAAAGGGTCTGGTGCGAGATCGAGTACTGGTTTAAGCCGCCGTCCAGTTGAATCAAGTCAATCGCCAGCAACTTCGGACGTGGGCTAACGGCACCAGATGCACTTGGATTTGTGATCGTCCGCTTCAGAAAGGTAAGAACCGAGCAGGTAAAAGCTTCCTTTCCGCCGTGCCCCTCGAAGTAGCGCAATCCTGCCGCCCCCGTCGTTCCCGCGTTTGAAACAACGGTAGGTCTTTGTGAGTTGGCAGGCTGTTGCCGCTCAACGTACTGACGATGTAAATGTCCCACAAGTGCCACCGGAACTTTACCCCATAAAGGTACTGTTTCACGCGGATCATGGGTGACAACAATATCAGGACGTAAATTTTCTGGTGAAAGATCAAATATTTTCAGCAACTGCGTGGCATTGGCGGAGGTTCCGGCGGGATCAGGGTCTACGTTGCCTGCCCCATCGCGCAAAGAAGCGGGGTTTGGCAATCCAAGAAACCGCAAGTCGCCGACCAAGAGCGTTTGCCCATTCAGCACAGAGACATTAGAGAGTTTTGTCAGGGCATCCGTCACGGCTTTCGAGTCGTGGTTTCCTGCGACAAACACATAACGATAAGGCAACTTTCCAATTTTGTTGATGATTACCAGTTCCGGGGGCGAACCAAAGTCGGTTAGATCGCCTGTGTCCACGATCAATGCCACCTTGAACTGATCCGCTACCTTGCGTACAAAGTCAAAGGCGGCGGTGTTATTGTGAATATCGGAGATGTGAAGCACACGAAAGGTTGTCTCGCCTGACTCACCCACATTATCCTGCACCGCCGCAATGCGTCCGTAAAGCACATTGAGATTATCGGCGACAAGCCTGAGTTTTGAGGAAAGCGCATCGAATTTGGTGAACGCATCCCGTCCGAACTGAATCACCCAGGGGGCTTGCTTGAGTGCCCCTGTGTAGGTGACGTTCGAGAATGCCTGTCTATCGAACGTCGAAACCGCATTGCCGAGTGCGCCCCCCACAATTGCGGCTCCCAACACTGCCGCGACCAGATAATGCCGGAAACGCAAAGACCGAAAGAGAAGGGGGGCAAGTAAGGCACCGAGTGCCGCAAACGCCAACTGACGTATAACGAACGCTCTTAACGTGGCTTCGGCAGTCGTCTTGAATTCTTCTTCCAGTTTTGTGGGATCGGTTTTAACCGTGACCAACTTTTTGAGTTCGTCTACTTCGATCCGTTCCAGTGAAGCAATCAGGCGAACAGGGGCATGATGCGTTTTCGCATGAATCTCACCGAGAGGTTTCAGCACGAGTTCCGTATCACCGTACCGAACCGGAAGCAGCCGTAACTCGATTTCGAGCCCGTGCCAGCGATAAGTCTCTCTACCAAGCGAGCCCACGCTCAGCACCGCCCCGAAGGTTGCCAGCACAAGAAACAGCACATGGAGCAATAGGCGACGCAAAAGCGAGAGAGACGATTTACGCCCCTCTCGCTTTTTCTCATCGAGTTTGACTTCCGGTGTTTGTGGAGTGCTGATAACGGCTTTCTCTCTTTACGAAAAGGGGAGGTTATGCGATTCCGGCTCCCTCCCCTTTTGCAAGGGGAGAGTTGGGGTGGGATTCGTCAACGGTTTGGTAGATGCCAACGACAGAACGATTCACATCAACGGTTTATCGTACCAACGGTCTAGTTTATCCCTGCGCTAAGCACCCACTGTAAAGGCGTACTCTCGGACGCAATGCGGGGAGAGAAGAGAGTGACGCACCTACTCAGAGGAGACTTTGACCAATGCAGGACGCAAAACCCGGTCGTGAATCAAGTAGCCGCGTTGCAGTTCCTCGGCGACGGTGTGCGGGGGCAAGCCGCTCTCCTCAGCGACTCCAATGGCTTCATGGAACTGAGTATCAAACTCTTTGCCGACGGTCTCAAGAGGGATCACGCCCGCTTTTTCAAGATAGGTCGTCAATTGTTTCAGGGTGCCTTGAATCCCGCCAATCAGTTTGTCGTAATCGCGAGTTGCCGCCGCCGCCGCCAGTCCCCGCTCGAAGTTGTCCACAATCGGCAACAGTTCCTTGAGCAATCTTTCGCCCATAAACTTCTGTTGAGACATGGTTTCTTCCTCTTTGCGCCGCCGATAGTTTTGTAATTCGGCATAGGCGTAAAGTTTGTCTTTCATGGCGTTTTCCGCTTCGGCTTTTGCGGATTCCACGTCACGCTCCAGTTGCTCCAGCCGCGAGGTAAGAGAGAGCACGTCATTATCGGGTGTCGTCTCGTCTTCGGAAATCACAAATTCCGGTTTGTTGTCCGCGCTCATCTCGTCTTCCGTATGAAAATTCGTCTCTTCAGACACGAAAATTTCTCCCGTCCAGTAAATTTTAGTTGCACTTCCATTGTACGCGAAAGTAAGGGGTCGAGGCAAGAGGCTAAACCTCCATAAACAGCCCCCCCAGCGTTATTTCGGGTTTCTCACTCTCAATACGAGTTTCGTCCTCGATTGCTTCAGAAATGCGGGAGGGCGACGCGATCAAATTCAAGCCCGCGATAAAGCGCGACGGAGCCACTCCGGCATCGTTCCAGGTGTCGAGCGTGGAAATGTGGAGGGCGTCACGGGCGCGGGTGGCGATCACATAGGCGATTCGGCGTTCTTCGCTGATGCCGTTCGGCTCGGAAATTGCCCGGCGGTGCGGCAAAATTTCCTCACTCCAACCCACCGCGAAGACGTAACGCCATTCCAATCCTTTTGCGGAGTGTCCGGTAGAGAGCATCACTTCATCGGCTTCGCGCCGTCGTTTTGCCCTCTCCGATTTGCGCCGTGCCGCTTCGTCACGCACTTTCTGCACGGCGGCGAGATAGCCTTTTATGGTGGGATAATGGGCGGCGGCGGCTTGCATTCGCTGAATGTTTTGTAGTCTGTCGTTGTCGCGCTCGTCCCCTTCGTCCGTTTTAAGCCAGTGATCGAAATTTGTTGCGGCGCGAATGTGACGAATGGCTTCTCCAGCGTGTTCGAGTTGCGCTACTCGGCCTCCAATTGTACTGAGTTCTTCCCGCATTGCCCGCAACGCCCGGTGTGTTTTCAGATCGTCCGCCGCAAACAGAGGCAATATCTCCCAGATGCGTTTCAGGCGAAACTCTGCGGTATGCCGCAGTTGTGCGCCCACCACACGAGACAATTTTCGGCTTGGCACGTTGAGCAAGGCGAGTAGCCATTCGTCCGGGAAGGCTTCGGGATCGGTGAGAGCGGCTTCGGCGGATTTGCCTTCCACCCTTGCGAAGAAGTTAAGGTAAGAGAGAATCCCCTGCACCTCTTTGCGGGCGTAAAAATCTCCGTCGTCGCGCATTGTGTAGGGGATTTCAAGGGCGGCAAAGTTACGCTCGAAGGCTTCACTTTGCGCGTTCGTGCGATAAAGAACCGCAATTTCGCGGAACTTCGCACCACGCTTCACGAGGTGCAAAATCTCTTCACCGACAGCGAGTGCTTCGATGTCGGGGTCGGGAAATCGGTTCCACGACACGGGGTCACCTTCATCACGGGTCGGCACAAACTCAATCGGACGCCGCTCTTCGTCCTGCCGAATCAGGCTATCCGCAAACTGCAAAATTGAGCGGGTCGAGCGATAATTCTCACGCAGTTCATAAACTCTGGTCTGATTATTCTGCGAAAACAGTTGAAACGTGCGGGTGTCGGCTCCTCGAAAAGCATACAACGACTGATCCAGATCACCGACGAGCATGACGTTTTTGTGGTCTCGTCCCAGTGCAAACGCAACCGAGTACTGCGGAAAGTTCATGTCCTGGCACTCGTCCACGATGATGTGACTGAAACGCCCGGCAACGGCGAGTCGCACTTCTTCGTCTTTGTCCAACAAAATGGAAACGTCGAGAATCAAGTCATCGAATTCCCGGTAATTCTTCTCGACTTTGATCTTTTCGTAGTCTTTCCAGCACCGCAAAAAATCTCTGTCTTCCTGCGAATTTTCGACTTTGTAGGTTTTATGATTGATTCCGAGATTTTTCTGATAGGAAACCTGTGTCAGAAATGCCTTCACGCCGCCTTCGATTTCCGCCGCCTTTGCGGACTCGGCGAGGTTGCGTTGAAGGTGGGGATCAGTAAGGAGGTGAAAGGGTTTGCCGTGTGCTTTGAGCGTTTGGAGACAGAGAGAGTGCATCGTGGAGACGGTTACGTTTTTCGCCTGAACTTTATCGAGAATTCCCGTGAGTCGAGACCGCATTTCCTCGGTGGCATCCGCCGTGAATGTTGTAACAAGAAGGCGTTTTCCGGTTGCCGCAAGTCGTGCCGCTCTCAGGGTGACGACACGAGTTTTGCCGGAACCGGGTCCCGCGTAGACGGCGCAGGGGCCGTCGGTGTGGGCGACGGCGGCGCGTTGGTTTTCACTTAAGTTTTCCCAGGTTGCCATAGAGCGTAATTATCGCACAAGTCAGAGAAGAAAACAAATCCGACGGAGAAAGGAGCAATAAGAGACAGTAGCGAGACGCGGCAACATTCTTTTTCGCGTCAGGGTATACTCTCCGTATGCTCAGATTTGCTTTTTGCCAACGTTCCATTGACCGATGGCTTTCCGACTGGCTCCAGCAGGAGTTTGCGTCGGGCTGGCAATAACCTGTCCGGGCGTTCGGGCGAAATTATACTCATCAAAAGCGCGGAGAACTCCCGCTCACCGACACTCTTCCCCTGAAACGCCCCTCTTTTTCTACCGTTTCACGACGCGCCCACCCGACAAAAAAATGAGTGGCGCGATCGTTATTACCCACCGGGTTTGGATGGTTTTCAGAAAAGGACAGGTCTAAAAAGATGGCTGACGTAACAATTGACTTAATGGATGCGGATTCAATTGAAGCAACGGAGACAGTGGATGCGACGGATGAGAGATTGATTGCCCTCAGTGATCGCGGCTTTCTCGCAGAGGTGCTTGGTTTCGAGACAAAGGAAATCGCGAAAACCGCAAAGGGAACTCAGGTTCACACGTTGAGCGGACTGGATTTGATTGATTTTACGGCGGGGATTGCCGTTCACGCTTGCGGACATGGAGCGGAGGAAATTGTCGAAGCCGTCACCCGACAGGCGGCGAGGATCATGCACACCTCCGACGTAATGCTTCACGCCCCTCAACTTCAACTCGGTGCCGCCCTCACGGAACTCGCCGAATGTATTTTGCCGGGTTCGCCCTGGCAAACGCTTCTCCTCAATAGTGGAAGCGAGTCCATTGATGCCGCCGCCAAACTCGCCCTTAAAGCCACCGGACGCTCTAAAATTATTGCCTTTGAGGGAGCCTTTCATGGGCGCACCCTTTTCGCCTCCGCCCTATCCCGCTCGAAATCTCTGCACTGGAACGCCTACGAAGCGTTTCTCGCTCCTCTTCGTGCCAACATTTTACACGCGCCCGCCCCTCGCTGTTCCGGTTGCGAACTCAGCCGCGACATTTGTTGCGCGAACGGTTTGGAGGCGTTACTCGATGCCCACAACGACGAAATTGCGGCGGTTTTCTTTGAGCCGGTGCAGGGAGAAGGCGGCTATTACCCGATGTCTCCGACTGCCGCCCGAAGAATTCGAGAGATCACCCGTGAGCGTGGAATCCTCCTCATTGCCGACGAGATTCAATCGGGAATCGGGCGTACCGGAAAGTGGTTTGCGTTTCAGCACCTCGGCATTGACCCGGACATTATCGTCTTTGGAAAAGCCGTTGGGGGTGGCTTGCCGCTTGCCGGAATTCTTGCCCGTAAAGACCTGATGGAAAAATGGACTCCGGGCGAACACGGGACGACTTTCGGAGGAAACCCGCTCGCCTGTGCCGCCGGATTTGCCGCAATAAAGATTATCGAGCGCGACGGCTTAATCGAGAACGCTCTACAAATGGGAGCGCGTATCCGCGAGAAGCTCAGTCCGCTGATCGGCTCTCACGGGGTGGCAGATGTACGCGGACGGGGCTTGATGATGGCGATTGAACTGCGCGATTCAGCCGAAAACCCGGATTATGCCCGATGCGAAAGCGTCAAATTGAAGTGCCGCGAAAAGGGTTTGCTTCTCCTTACCTGCGGGGCGAAGACAGGCAATCCCCGCACCGACAGTGCCAACATTCGCATTATTCCCCCGCTTAACGTGACTCTGGAAACGATGGACAACGCC
>JACMPS010000318.1 GCA_014377395.1 Chthonomonadaceae bacterium | reverse complement strand
TGGCTAATCTTATCATGGTGTTTTCCCATTGAGAACTGAGGGTTCTATGTCTCTAAAATGATGTCTCAACATCCGATTGCTAATTCATCAAGAGACTGTATTTTCTTCGGACGCCTCTCTTATGGGTTCGGACACAACGCTTATGCCTTCGGAGGGCTTCAATCTGTCTTTGGAAGGAAAGCAGATCAACGTCCCGCAGGAATGAATTCCGCGCTGTGAGGCGTGCCGCCCCGTGTCCTTCGGACACACCATTTTGATTAGCCGTCAGTCTCAATTTCGGATTGCTCTGCCGACTCGATCAAGTCGTGGTCGGCATGATGAGCGGGCTGATTTTGGACGTAGTGCCTGATGCGCTCCCGGTCTTTCGGCGTCACGCTGAACACGCCGTAGTGTGCCCGCCACCGAAACCATTCTCCCGGCTTCAGACGCTCCGACACAAACCGAGACGAACCGCCCTTGACTTCTTTCATCAGCATTGCCATCGAAATGGTCGGCGACATTTTCAGTAGCAGATGAACATGATCGGGCATCCCGCCGATTGCCAGAACCTCGCAGTGATGCGTGAGGCAAATCTCCTGCACACAGCGGTACAAGTCGCGTTCGATGTCGGGCGTGATCAGGGGCAAACGGTCTTCGGTTGTCCACACGAAATGCAGATAGACGCTGACTTTGTTGTGCTTGTACCGCATCCATTCCTCACGGCATTTTGCTTTGTGTTGTGTCCGAAGGACACGGGGCGTACTCGCCTCCGAGCGCGGAATTCATTCCTGCGTCTCTACAACGTCGAACTTAATGGAGCATTTGGCTTTCCAGTCCTTTGGATATTTCTCCTTCATCCGTTCCAACAACTCTGAATCTTCCTCAAACCTTGCATCTACCCATGATGAAGACATAGTTAGGGCTTGATCCAGGTTTGAGTCATCAACCAATACCCGCCTAAAGTTCGCCCCGCTCAACTTTGCGTCAGACAAGTTCGCCCCGCTCAAGTGCGCTCCCCTCAAGTCCATCCCGCTTAAGTCCACCTTACTCAAGTTCGCCTTAATGAAGAGCGCAAAATTTAATTTAGCCCCACTCAACGTTGCCCCACCTAAGTTCGCATCAAACAAGTTTGTAAAACTTAAATCCGCTTTGATCAGGCTCGCCTCGCTCAAATTCACCTTGATCAAGTTTGCCCCAAACAAATTCGCTTCGTCGAGGAGCGCATTGATGAAATCGCATCCTTCCAAGTTTGCCTCTCTAAAATCGGCGTGGCGCAAGTCGGTATTCCGAAACTCCTTGCCTCTTAGGTCGGCTCCACGATAATCCGCGTAACGTAAATCTCTTCTGTCAGATTCGTTCCATTCTGCCATCAAGCACCTCTAAGTCTCTAACCCCTACTCCCTCTCACCTATTCCCTGCCCCTACTCCCCCTTCGCCTTTTTGGAGTTGCGCCCGTTCGCGCCTTCGTTCCAGAGCGTTCGCACATAGCGTCCGAGGATCCATTCCGGCTTTAAGGTTCCCCACACCCGCCCATCATCGGAGTTGTTGCGGTTGTCGCCCATCACGAAATACTCACCCGGCGGCACGGTAAACGGACTATCCACCGCATACAAAAAGCCTCCGCTCGTTTCCAAATCCTCTTTGATGATCTCGTAAGGCTCCTGCACGACTTGCCCATTCAGGCGAAATTGGTTCTGAAAGAATTGTACTTTGTCGCCAGGCAATCCTACGATCCGCTTGATCAGGATTTCCCCCTTGAGGTGTCCGCCGGGGATCAGCGTTGGGTCAGGATTAGGCGTATTCTGCGACACTTTGTCGGGAAGAACGAACACCACCCTATCCCCCCGGCTCGGCGTCTTGCCAAAGGGATAAGCCGCCCATTTACGCAGGGTGAGAATGTGATCTCCCGGCTTTAAGTTCGGCTCCATTGACTCGGAGGGAATGAAGTTCGTCGTGAAAAGAACGATAATCGAAAGCAGTATCAGCAAAAGAGGCAACATAATGACTATCCTTATCAATCGTCTGCGTGACCCCGAAAGTCGCTCTCCGGGTTGCTTTTGGTCTTGCTCTTTGTGCTTTCCGACAATCATTTCCGAGCCTCCATCAGCTCGATAAATTCACCAAAAAAATACGCGCTGTCCATAGGGCCCGGCGACGCTTCCGGGTGATACTGGATCGAAAAGATCGGTAATTCACGATGCCGCAATCCTTCAACCGTGCCATCATTGAGGTTGACGTGCGCCACCTCCATGCCGTCTTTCAGCAGGTCGCCGTCAATCGCATACCCATGATTTTGAGACGTGATCGAGACGCGCCCGGTTGACAAATCTTTGACGGGGTGATTGGAGCCGCGATGCCCGAACTTCAACTTATACGTCTTCGATCCGAACGCACAACCAAGCAACTGATTGCCGAGGCACACACCGAGAACAGGCTTTCCGCTTTCGGAGAGTTCGCGTACCGTCTCCACAAGATAGCCGTAATTCTCAGGATCGCCGGGGCCTGGTGACAACATAATGCCGTCAGGATCGGTGAGGAGCAGGTCTTTCGCGTTTGTGTCGCAGGGATAAACCGTTACTTCGCAACCGAGATTTGCCAGTGAGCGCAAGATATTGTACTTCACCCCGCAATCCAAGAGCGAGACGCGAAGAGAAGCATTCTCAGGGGTCGGCGTATCGAGCGAAACAGGAGCTGTTCCGTCTGGAAGCCACTTGTAGGCAGTAGGAGTTGTCACGGAACGCACGTAATCGCTGTCGCTGTAATGCGAACCGTCATGCAGGGTCGCCAGCAGTTCTGTCGAGGTGAGTTCCGTCGAGATTGCTCCCATCATCACGCCACGCTGACGCAAAATCTTGGTGAGGGCGCGGGTGTCTATCCCCTGAATCGCAACGATATTTCGCTCCTCCAGAAACTTACCGAGACTTTTCTGCGAACGCCAGTTCGACGGAATTTCCGCCGCCTCCCGCACGATAAAGCCTTCGACTTGCACCTTCCGCGACTCGAAATCCGCCTCATTGATGCCGTAATTCCCGATAAGCGGGTAAGTGAGCGTGACAATCTGTCCGGCATACGAAGGGTCTGTCAGGATTTCCTGATAGCCCGTCATGCCTGTGTTGAAGACCACTTCGCCGTGCGTCTTTCCGACTGCACCGAGCGTCTCCCCCTCGAAAATTGTCCCGTCTTCTAATGCCAGTATCGCCTTCATAACACTCCCATTCGGATTTTTATCCAAAGATTAACACCGATTGACACAGATTAAAATGCAAAATTAAAACAAAAATTAGAGAACAACCCGCTTGTAATCAAGACTAAACGCACCAAAATTGAGGATCATTGCAAGTGTCTACAGGGCTTTTTCCATTCTGTCAGTTTTGGTTTCCCGTTTTCTTCTCTTTTGATTTGCCCCGCATTGTGTCTTTTAATCCCTACCATCGGTGTTCATCTGTGGATCAGACCGTATCTCCGTATCGCTGTTCCCCACCGACAAATGTTGCTTCCACTCTCACGCGCTCGAACTCTTCCGCCGGGACTTCTCGCGGGTTCTCGCTCAGGATCACGAAGTCCGCGAGCTTGCCCGTTTCCAGAGTTCCCCGGTCTCGGTCGGTTTGCGTGGCGTAGGCGGGAGAGGTGGTGTAATTGTAAAGGGCGGTTTCAATTGAGACACATTCGCTTTTGTTCAGGATATAGCCGGAAGGCGTCTTTCGCAAAAGTGCGGCGCGGATTCCGTCAAGAGGTGCGCCCGGAACCACAGGACAATCCGACGAAAACGCTTGCGCCACGTTTTGATTTTCCAGTGTGGCATAAGGAGAAAGACGGTTCGCTCGCTCTTCGCCGAGAGCGGTCAGGTAGGCATCACCCAAACGAGCGATAAATTCCGGTTGCCCGATAGACCAGACAAGTTGACGCCGAAACCGTGAGATTAAGTCATCATCAAGAAGCATCGCGTGTTCGATTCGGTGTCCGGGACGAAAGCGCGGCTTTTGTTTTTGTGCTTCGGCGTAGGCGTGAAGCACTGTGTCAATCGCCTTGTCGCCAATCGCATGAGTAGCGATCTGCCAGCCCGCAAGATGTGCCTCAAGGATAAAGTCTTCCAGTTCTTCGGTATCGTGAATCGGAATTCCGTAAGCGTCAGTAGTCCCTGCAAAGGGTTGCGTCAGCCATGCGGTACGGGTTGTCAACGCTCCATCGGAAAAGAGTTTCGCCTGCCCTACATGAACCTCATGCCAGGTCACGCCGGATTCCCTCGGTTGCATCGAGTCGGGGGTAGGGACACCGCTTCGATCCCTGAGACCGCGCATGATCTCGCTCCAACTGACCATGAGATTCGTGCGAACCCGCAGTTTCTTCTGTGCGGCGGCCTGGGCGTAGGCTCCGATTTGCGACGTCGTGGTGTTGGCGTCGCTTGCGGAAGTAATGCCGCGTGACAGCAAATAATCGCTTGCCCTACCGAGTGAATCAATAAATTCCGGCACGGTTGAAGGCGGAGAGAGTCGGTCTAAATTCTCCCACGAGGCGGTTTCAAGAAGAACGCCTGTTGGTTCTCCCTTTTCGTCTCGCACGATTTCGCCGCCGGTTGGATTGTCCGCCGTCCAGTAGCCGAGTTTTTGCAGGGCGAGTGTGTTGACAACCGCCGCGTGTCCCGAAGTGTGAATGACGCGCACCGGAATGTCGGCTGAAACGGTGTCGAGTTCTTGCCTCGTGAGGTGCAATCCGCCCGGTAATCTGTTTTGATCGTAACCGCTTCCCTGTACGATTTCGGAGTTGGGACGCTCTTCGAGTCGCGCTTTCAGCAAACGCAAAATGTCGTCTTTCGTCTTCACTTTGTCCGCCGATACATCCACATGACCGAGGTTGTCACCGAGCCAGCCCAAGTGAAGGTGACAATCGAAAAAACCGGGCAGTACGGTTTTGCCGTTCAGATCGAGCGTTTTCACACCCGCCGTGTTTAGGTTCAGCACGTCGCTGTTTTTGCCGACGGCAATCAGTCGCCCCTCACTGTCAACGGCGAAGGCTTCGGCGGTTTCCACATCGCCCATCGTGAGGATATGCGCGTTGTGGACAATCAAAATTGGCTTACTCATGTTTGTTTTCCAGTTGTCCCAGAGTGATCAGGTTTTTCAAATCGTCGGTGTCATTCGGGTTCCACCGTGAAAAACAGCGCGAACCTCGTTGAGTTGTGCTTCTGTTGCGCCTCCTCTATCCGTAGTCACTCAGAGGAAAGTGTTAAGTATTGAGCAGGAGATCATCTTTTTCGCCCCCACCGTGATCCTGTTCACTTACACTCCCCCGAAAAACCGGGAGAGGGGAGCCAATACAAATGCGCTCAACACGAGTTTGGTGTCCGAAGGACACGGGGCGTACTCGCCTCTAGCGCGGAATTCATTCCTGCGGCAAACACACCAATTTCTCAATATTCTCCCTTTTCTCTCAGCGTCTTGGTGTGAGATTATCTCTCCCGTATTTCTCTGTGCCTCTGTGATCTTTTTGTTATTCCAAGACAGGCGGGTGGTTTACAATCGTATGACTCTTCCAGCTACTATCGTGAACTCCGCTTTGCCCTGCACTTCCCACCCGTGAAACGGCGTGTTCTGCGATTTGGATTGCACGGCGTCACGGTCAATCGTCCACATCTTTTCAAGATCGAAGACGGCGACATCGGCGGGTGCGCCCGTCTTTAGGGTTCCGATGTTGTCCGGCAAATTCAGGACTTCGGCGGCTTTCACGGTCATTTTCGCAATGGCGTCGGAAAGCGAAAGAATTCCCGGTTTCACGAGCGTGGTGTAAACAAGCGGAAACGAAGTCTCCAGCCCTAAAATTCCGAAGGGAGCCGCATCAAACTCAACTTCCTTTTCATAGTTTGCGTGAGGCGCGTGATCGGTGACAATGCAATCAATTGTGCCATC
>JACMPS010000317.1 GCA_014377395.1 Chthonomonadaceae bacterium | reverse complement strand
CAACACAAAGAGAAATTACGCCGAACAGAATGAAGATGCTGTGCCAGGAAATGTACTGCCCGAAAATGCCGCCAATCGTTACGCTTAGTATCTGTCCGAGCATCAAAGCACTCATAAATTTGCCGAGCGAGGCTTGCCGGGTTTCATAGGTGGATTTGTCCCCGATATAAGCAAGGGAAAGAGGAATGATTGCCGCTGCCGCCATCCCGGTGAGAAAGCGTAACACCGCAAACAGAAAAAGATTGGGGACAAAGGCGCAAGCCGCAGTGCCGACTGAGAAAAAGACAAGAGCCATTGCCATAACGCGCAACTTGCCAATGCGATCTCCCAGGGGCCCGTAAACTAACTGGAACAGTCCATAAGGAAGGGTGTAAGCGGAAGAAACGATAGCGGCATCGCCTACGGAGGTCTGAAACTGATCCGCGATGACATGGAGAAGTGGCTCGATCACGCGGGCATCGGCACTGACCATAAACGCAGCGGCTCCAAGTGCCAGAAAGGAGGCGCGATCTGTGGTTTGAGACAAGGAAGGTTCCTCTTTCCTGCAAACGGTGAAAAGACGCCCCATGCCGTTTTTAGGTACCGAGCGTCCTTCTCTACGATTTTCATGCTTGAAACATTGCGTTTCCGGCTCACGATTTAGTGACTTCATCTTACGCAAGGGAATATAATTTACCACCCGCTACGCTAGAGGACACAGAGGCACAGAGAGATAAGGGGAACGGGAAATTTCACGCAAAGACGCAAAAAAAAGAGAAAAGTGTTGAGAGAAAGTAGGCATTTGCATCGATTCCCCTCTCCCGGATTTTGGGGGAGGGGGCTAACGTGAGTTAAGGGTTTGTCTTCACAATTCCCCCGTCTTGCCACTCTTTTGCGTGGAGAGCAAGACGGTGCTTTTCTTCTCGTTGTTGCTGTAGGACTTCGTCATCGAGTGCAACTTCCTCGTCTTCCTCGTTCCCTTCCGCCACAATGCGAGGCGCGAAAATCACGCCGAAAAGCGCAATCACCCCTGTTACCGTCAGCACGATTGAAACCCAACTCGGATGAATGAGAAGGTTGATCACGCCGATTCCACTGAAGTAAAGGGCGGAAGCGATAAAATAGCAACGTCGTGCCCAGACCGTGCCGGGACGAATTGTCTCGGCGATCCCTGCGATTCCCGCAAGCACGGCAATGGAGAAAAGAGCGAGAGAACGCAACCGCACAATATTCTCATAATCAAGCGACGGCGGCAGGAAAACGTGGCGGGTGAGCATATCCCGCAGTGCTAGAAAAGCGACGCCATAGCACAGCGTCGAGACCAGAAGATGCCGAAAACGAGGGTGCAACATCGCCGCCAGCAAAACAAAAACAGCAACCGGCAAAATGGACTCACGCTGTTTTGCCCACTCGGTCAAAGGCGACTCCAGAGCCACGATTGCCAGGGCAATCAGCGCAGGAAGTGCAAGGGTTAAAAGCCAGATCAGGCGACGTTTCAACAAAGAACCTCTTCTCAGACAGGCGACAGTGACTTTAGAGTTGACAAAAGAAGGGAAAATAGTCTCGCTAACAGAATAGTATCTCTGCAAATTGTAGCAATTCTCATGCCACCCCTATTTTACCCTATGGGTCTTTTTAATGCAACGCTCCTTAAAACGAAATTCACGCAGAAATGCAGGGATTTGCACCGAAGATAAAGAATAACCCTCGTAGAAAACACAGAGAAATCCGCAGAGACAAGGAAAAGTACCGGATTTGCCCCCGTTTTGCGTCTGTTAAATGACACCTGAAAGAAATCGGGAGAGCGAAGAGTTTCTAAATTCTTTTTATCGCTACCCAGTTTCGACATCGGAGATTTTTATGCCTACTTCGCCCACAACCGACACAACGATTAATTTATCCCCTGTCTCACTTTTGCAACGCCCGAAAGATTCGAGCAGTTTCATCATTTATGGGGCTTCGGGCGACCTGACCAAGCGCAAACTGATCCCTGCCCTCTACAATCTTGCGTGTGCCAATTTGTTGCCGCCCGACTTCCATGTGATCGGTTTTGCCGTCACTCCTATGGACGATAATTCGTTTCGAGAAGCAATGAAGGAGGCGGTCAAAGTCAGCCACGAGGCAAACCCGTTCAATCAGAAAGTCTGGGATGAGTTCGCGCATGGCTTGCACTACATCACAGCCGATTTTCTTGCACCGGAAGGCTACGAGCGACTGAAAGACATGCTGGCGCAGATCGAAAAAGAGCATGAGAACCCTGACAATCGCCTTTTCTATCTTGCCACCACGCCGACTTTCTACGCCGATATCGTTTCGCGGCTCGGTTCGCACAATCTCGTTTCACGACATGGCACCACGGAACAGGGCTGGACAAGGGTTATTATCGAAAAGCCGTTTGGACGCGATCTGACCTCCGCCGTTGACTTGAACGAACACATTCACAAGGTTTTCAAGGAAGATCAGATTTATCGTATTGATCATTATCTGGGCAAAGAAACCGTCCAGAACATCATGGCGTTTCGCTTTGCCAACTCGATTATCGAACCGATCTGGAACCGCCGCTACATTGACCACGTTCAGATCACGGCTTCCGAGACGCTCGGCGTCGAACATCGAGGCGGCTACTACGAAAGTGCCGGATGCTTGCGTGATATGTTCCAGAACCACCTGTTGCAAGTGCTTTCGATTGTGGCAATGGACCCGCCTGTTCGCTATGGCGGCACGAGTGTGCGTGACCGCAAAGCCGATGTGATGCGGGCGATTGTACCGATCAACCCGGAAAATCTTTCGGAGACAGCAGTACGCGGGCAGTATGGACCCGGAAAATTCGAGGGACAGAAAGTCGTTGGCTATCGTCAGGAAGAGGGCGTTAACCCCGAATCGAAAACCGAAACCTTTGTGGCTCTTAAACTGTTTGTGGACAACTGGCGCTGGGCGGAGGTCCCGTTTTATCTGCGTTCCGGCAAGCGAATGGCGCAGAAAGTAACCGAGATCGTCATTCAGTTTAAGCGTGTCCCGCACCTCTTTTTCCAGTTAGGGCAGGAGGATCAGCTCGAACCCAACCTTCTCACAATGCGGATTGCTCCCGATGAAGGGATTTCGTTGCGCTTTGGAGCAAAAGTGCCGGGACCCGAAATGCACCTCCGTCAAGTCCAGATGAATTTCAGTTATGCGGACGCCTTTAAGGTGGAACCCGCAACCGCCTATGAAACCCTGCTTCTCGATGCAATGGAGGGTGATCCCTCGCTTTTCAATCGCGCCGACGCCGTAGAAACCGCGTGGCAGATCGTAGAACCTCTGATTGACATCTGGAGCGCGACAAAGCCCTTTCAGCCTTTCCCGAACTACGCCGCAGGTTCGTGGGGACCCGTTGCCGCCGACACTCTGCTGGCAAAAGACGGGCGAGTATGGCGCAATTACGATGGAGCCGCCCCTCTCATTTCCACTTCCAATGTGGCGGTGGATCACTCCGGTGAACCTATGGGCGCACGGCGACCCGCGAAAGAGAATGGAGCCACAAACGGAAACGGTGCTGAAAAAGTGACCGTTAATCGGGCAATGGCATAAATGAGTATGAGTGAGGAAAATCAGGAAGATGCAGGGGGCGAGAGTGAAATCATGGAAGAGCAAAATTCTTCTCTCTTTTCTCCCACTGCGCCCGAACTAAATTCGATTGAGGTTCTTTCTCCCCGCCCGGTGAGTGCGCCTTCTCTGTCTGCCTCTTTTGTGGCATGGCGTGCCTTTGTGGTGTTCTCCCTGTTTGGGGCGGCAGGGTTTCTGATCGCATGGCGCGAAGTCTCGCGCAGAACGCTCAGGCACATTTTCACGTCAGGTGGATTGGATTTGCAGGAGCAAGCCGCCGGATTACCCGTGCCGCAATTGGTCAACTGGAACCCGCATCACCTCGAAGCAATGATGCCAGTGAAAGATTTGCAGGGCGTTGGTCTGGCGGTAGCGGCTATCGGCGTCGGACTTCTGCTTTTGCTCGGTTCGCTTTACGCGCTCAACCCGACCTTTCGCCTGTTTCGTACCCTATCCGTTTTCGATATGGAGGTGGTAGGGCGTGTTGCGAAAGTTGGGCTTGTTTTCCTCACTCCCGCTTTATTGTTTTGTGCCGTCACTTTTCTGATGGATCATGGCGACTCCGCTCCCCTATGGGCAATCAGAATCGGAGTGCTTTCTCTTTCTCTCTGGACGGCTTTTCACCGCGACGGACAAGTCGGAGACCTGACCCTCCCACCGAGCAAGCCGCGTAAGTCTGCTTTGAGTTCGCTCTTGATCTCCAGTCTTGCTTTTACGCTGGCGGTGATGCTGATTGCAAATGCTTATCCTCATTCGCTTGCTGAGTCACTGGAGGGCTTCGCCTCGCTCGGAACTTTCAATCGGCAGTACTGGATGCAAACGGGCGGCATCTATTTGAGAAGTGCTACCCTGATTTTTGGGTTTGTCGGACTGATGATGCTTTTCATCTCTTATCCGATAAAGTGGTGGGCAAACGCCATCTTTCTAGTCATCTACCTTTTTGGTGGTGCTTACGCTTCAAATTGGTACACCTACAGCCCGAAATCACAATGGGGCAAATACGACTATCCTTGGAAAGACAAGGACGCAATTCCTCTTGCCTATAATCCTGACCGCGCCGCAAGTGGTGTGCCCGAAGGCGAAAAAGCGGTAGAGTATTTCCGCGAGAAGGCGGGCATTCCAGAGGCTAAAATCAATCACGAAAGCGGTCGCAATCT
>JACMPS010000316.1 GCA_014377395.1 Chthonomonadaceae bacterium | reverse complement strand
TTGAGGAAGGACGGTCTTCTAAGACACCCAACTCAAACGCTGGAATCAACGAGCCGCCCCTTGAGGGTTGACGCTCAAGACCGACAAGGATACCTCTTCACAAATGAAAATTACTTACTCTTTCGCTATCGTTGGAATTCTGGGCGCAATGACTTTGTCCGCTCCCAATGCAAACGCGCTGACTGTGCTGGACACCTTCACCACCATCCAAACCGTGACCCAGACCGATGTCGGTAGCAACGTTGGTTCAGTATCGGCTCCGGGCGCACTCGGTGGCCATCGCCGCCTGGTCGTGTCAGAATCGTCCGGTGACGGCGGCGACATTAAGGCTCGCATTGATGTAACCGCGAACAAGCTGGCTTACAGCTCCGAATTCGGCAACGACGGCAACGTTCTGGTGCAGTACGACGGCACGGCGGGCAATGTCTTCAATCCAAACGGACTGGGTAGCATCAATCTGTCCAACGAACTTTATCTTCAGGGACTTGTTGCTGGCGACCTGATCAACGGCAGTCTTGGACTGCGCCTCTATTCCGGTGCCTCTAATTTCTCTAGTTCGACGATTAACATTGTGGGAAGTGGTTCCAGCAGTGTTTTCTTGCCCTTCCAGATCAACTTTGCCACACTGACTCCAACTGGGAGCGGCGTAGACCTATCAAACGTGACAGCAATCGAACTCCGTTTCGGTGGTTCCAACAGCTTTGATGGTGGTTTACGGCTCCTTCAGTTCAACAATGTTCCCGAACCAGGCAACGTTGCCTTTGCGATCACCGGGGGTATGACCACCCTTGGCATGATCGCTCGACGACGACGCAATCGCAAGTAGTTCTCTCTTTTTGATCGCAATAGAGCGATCAAATCATAAAGCGTTCCGCCCTCTTTTCCTCTCGAAAAGGAGGGCGGATTTTGTTTTTTGTAAGTCTGTGCAGGAAATCTCCTTTTTTTGTACCAATTCTAAAGTACAAAACGACGTTAAAGGAGAATTGACGCGATGTCGCGACCTATTTTGTTTGCTCTTTCCCTTCTCGGAGGCATGACCTCCTCTCTTTCGCTCCCGTCCTTCACGGTTTCAGCAAAAGCACAAACCACGCAGGCACTGCCTCCGGTTTCACCGCTTTTCACCGACAACATGGTGCTTCAACGGGAAAAGCCGATCAAGGTGTGGGGTTGGCTCACTCCCGGAGAGAATGTGACGGTGAAGTTGGCGGGTAAATCCGCAAAAGCAACCGCCGACAAAACCGGAAAATGGCTTGCCGTGTTGCCCCCAATGAAAGCCGGGGGTCCCTACACAATGGATGTTGAAGAGAAAAAATTCGTCACCACGTACTCCAATTTGCTGATCGGAGATGTCTGGATTTGCTCCGGGCAGTCCAATATGGAAATGGGAATCGGGGCGGCGAAAGACGCGGAAAAGGAAATTGCCGCCGCCAATTACCCTAATATCCGCTTGTACACTGTTCCTAAAAAAGTGGCTTACTCTAAAGAAAACGTGGCAAATGGCAAATGGGAAGTCTGTACCCCGCAAACAGTTTCGGCAAACGGCTGGGGTGGGTTTTCGGCAGTCGGCTACTATTTCGGGCGAAAACTGAATCAGGAATTGAATGTACCGATTGGTCTGATCCACACTTCCTGGGGCGGAACGATTGCAGAAGCCTGGGTCAGCGGCGAATCGCTGGCGACAATGAACGATTTCAAAGGTGCTGTGGCACAGGTGGCGGCGACTGCAAAAGATGGTGACGGCGACCTGACGATGAAAATGAAAAAGTGGTGGCTAGACAATGAGGGCGCACCCGCCAAAGGCTACCAGAATCGCGATTACTCCGTAGACAAAAGCAACTGGAAGACGATGAAATTGCCCTCTACATGGGAAACAGCCGGACTCCCCGGTTTCGACGGACTGGTTTACTTCCGTCGGGAAGTCGAAATTCCGCAAGCCTCGGCAGGAAAGGAAGCTGTACTTTCTCTCGGTACGATTGACGACAGAGACGTGACTTACGTAAACGGACAAATGGTCGGAATGATGAATCAGCATCTGGACAACCGCGTCTACAAAATCCCGGCGGGCGTCCTCAAAGCCGGGAAGAACGTGATTGCGGTCACGGTTCTGGACACAGGCGGCGAGGGCGGCATTTATGGAACTGCCGATATGCTCCACCTCGAAATGGACGGTCATACTTATGATCTAAGCGGGGACTGGCAATATCTCAAAGGCGAAGAATTCACTCGTCTTAAGCCCGTTCCGGTGCAGATGACCAACAACCCGAATGTCTCGACGGTTCTTTTCAACGGCATGGTGAATCCGCTCGTTCCTTTTGCGATCAAGGGGGCAATTTGGTACCAGGGCGAGTCGAATGCCGGACGCGCCGAGCAGTACAGTCGGCTTTTGCCCACGCTGATCAAAGACTGGCGTAAGCAATTCGAGGTCGGCGATTTCCCGTTCTATATCGTGCAGTTGGCGAGCTATATGGCGCGTGACGCCGAGCCAAAAAGCGATGCGTGGCCTCTGCTTCGAGAGGCACAGGAAATGACGGCAACCAACGTGAAAAACGCGGGAATTGCAGTCGCCATTGACATTGGGGAAGCGAACGATATTCATCCGAAGAACAAGCAGGAAGTGGGACGACGCCTTGCACTCGATGCGCTGGCACAAACTTACGGCGTGAAAGTCGCTTACTCGGGACCTGTCTACAAAGCAATGAAGGCGGAAAACGGGAATGTAATCGTGCAGTTCAGTCAATTGAACGGCGGCTTGATGACAACGGACAACGCACCCGTTAAGGGCTTTGCGGTAGCGGGGGAGAACAAAAAGTTCTACTGGGCAGATGCAAGAATCGTCGGCAATACCGTCGTCGTATCGTCTTCCTGGGTGAAAAACCCGACTGCGGTGCGCTACGCCTGGGGCAACAATCCCGACGTGAACCTGGTCAACAAAGTGGGTTTGCCGACTGTCCCTTTCCGAACGGATCGCTTTTAGGGAAGTGTTGAAGAGAAGTGGTTTTCTTCTCTCAGTCCACCTGCGTGGACTGAGAGGGAAAAGATTGGAGAACGTTTACAGATCGAGCAGAAGGTGTTTTGAGAGTCTGGCGAGGGCAAGCATACCCGGATTGTCGGGTGTCCACTGAATGAGCGGCATTTTCTGGCACATCAAGGCGAGGGCAAACCTCAAACCGTCGGGGGAAGTCACAATCCCCACATCGTTGCGGAGAGGGTCAATCGCCCCTGTTTTGCCTGCGTACTTCCAATCCGCCGAGAGATAACGGGGGATGGTTTCTCGGTGCATCTGATTGCCCAACATTCGCAGGATTTCCGCTTGCGCGGAGGGGCTACCGATTTCATTTTGAGCGATTTGTGTGAGGAGGGAGACCATTTCCCCGGCAGTCGTTACGCCAAGCCCATACTCTTTGCTTTCGGGCGTGTCCTCAGAATAAGACTTGCGAAAGAGCGTTGTCTCCACTAAGCCAAAGCCGCGCATCCGCGAATTGATCACGTCTCTGCCCACAAATTCGATGATCATGTTCGTAGCGGTGTTGTCGGAAATCACCGTCATCAGGTAACAAATGTCGCGTAACGGCAGAGCAATCCCCGGCGTCATGCCCGACAGAACCCCTGCCCCTCCGACTTTTTCCGCCTCCGTCAGGGTAAGCGGCGTGTCCCACGTCAGGCTTTTCTCTTCCACTGCGAGGGCGATATAAACGAGAATCGGCAACTTGATCAGCGACGCCGTCTTCACCTTACGATCCGGGAAATGACCCAGTGTCTCTCCCGTTTGCAGATTGCGAAAAGCAAAACTGATTTCGCCGCCGCTTTCCGCTTCGAGCTGCTGAACCAGAGAAGTTAAATCGGTCATGCCGTTTCTTTTGCCTCCAGTGCTTTCAGGTCTTCGGGTTTGTCGAGGTCGGCGGCAAGCTCCGGCGCATGAAGCAAAACGCCACGAGCATTTGCACCGAGCAAGCGCGAAACTCGTTCCTCCAGAAACGCTTGTGTCAGCAGTCGCGGAGAGAGTTTTTGTGAGAGCAAAAGTCGAATCACGGTTCCGATCCCCAGCATAAACGCAAGCCGAAGCGGGCTTTTCCGGGCAGCGTAAGCATCTGCGATTCGATCTCGTTGCTTTAAGAGCATCGCAGGGCGCACCAGCATCGCATTGCCTCCGGTGAACACGCCCCCCGCAATTTTAAGGGCGGTGCGCTTCATCCCCGGAAAGCGGCGGTCACATTCTTCCACCGAAACAAACGGGTAAACGAGACTCGCATTTGTTTTTTCGGCACACTGTAGCGAAGCCGTCACAAAAGCCGCTACTGCCTCCCCCGTAATAAAGGGCAAATCCGAGGTGATGAAAAGCAGATAGGGCGCGTCGTGATAGGTTTCCGCCCCGGCAAAGACATTCATTACAAAGTCATTCGTGTCCGGGAAATGACGATAATGTTCACTGTCAGGCACTTCACCAATTACGGTTACTTCGGAGACGCTTTCCGTTTCAGAGAGAGAGTGAACCACACGCTCCAGCAACGTTTCTCCGTTATAAACGAACAAGGCACGACTGTCGTGTCCCATGAGTTCCGCCAGTGCGGGTTTCGCTTTTCCGCCTGCCAGCACCACCGCCGGAACCGTGTTCGTTATGGGATTATTCGCCGGGTTAGTCGCCAAGAGCACTCTCATTTCTCTCTCTTTGCAGGGTCGGGGAGACCGCCACCTGCGGGTATCGCCCTCTCATGCGAGACGCAATTTTTTCCGCATCCGCCTCTGATTTTGCGATGCCGTAGACGGCGGAACCACTGCCGCACAGGTGAGCCGTGAGCGCGCCCGCCATGAGAAGTTCATCGTGGAGCCATGCGATTTTCGGGTAATGCTCGAAGACGGGTCGCTCGAAATCATTGCACTGAAAGGCGATCAAGCGTTCCCAATCCTGTTGCCGAATCGCCTCTTCCATGCGCTTTGTTCCCCGATGTGAAGCACGGTCAAGGATCGCATCGAGTGCGTTGTAAGCCCACCCTGTCGAGACGTTTTCCTCCGGCTTAACGATTATAAGCCACTGCGTCGGCAGGTCGAGAAGCGGGGTCAGTTGTTCGCCGCGTCCTCGTGCTGTTGCGGTTCCCCCCGTTAGAAAAAAAGGAACGTCGGAGCCGAGCGTAAGAGCGAGCGCGTGCAACTGTTTCTCAGTGAGGGGATTTCCCAGAGCGCGATTGACACCGATCAGAGCTGTTGCCGCATCGCTTGAACCGCCGCCGAGTCCCGCCTGTGAGGGAATCCGCTTTTCGAGATGAATTGCGATCCCTCTTTTGATTTCCGCCGCTTCCCGCACCAAAAGTGCCGCCCGAACCACCAGGTTTGTCGTGTCCGTCGGGACATCGGGGCTGTGGGGAGCCTCGCAGGTGAACGTGACTTCTTCGCTTTCTTGAAGAGAAAACGTTAGCGTGTCATAAAGCCCAATCGCTTGCATCACGGAAGCAAGACTGTGGTAGCCGTCCGCTCGTTTGCTGAAAATGTCGAGCGTTAGATTGATTTTCGCCGGGGCTTGCAGTGTAAACGGAAATTGCATCATGGAAGAGAAAACCGCCTTGCGTCGGTAACGCCCCCGGCAGTCGAAATCGAAAACAAACGAAAAGGTACGACGATTTTTGTGCCCGCGGGCAGAGGTCTGCCGCTCCCTTCGCTTATCCACTTCGTTGTTAGGATTGGATTCAGAAATCCGGTTCGGTTTAGTTCCGCCCTGAACCCGGAGAGCGGAGCCGTCTCCGAAACTGCGATTCCCATAAGAACACCGCCTACTTTTTCCGCTTTAAGTGAAGAGGTTCCGGGATTCGCGTCAGTCAATGTCACCTTTTTCGGAACCCCGTCCGCCGTTCGACTTCCACTGTCCAGGGGTGTCAAGAACGTGGGAAGACAGACCTCTTCGAGCGTAACCGGGCGACGTGATGTCAATCGAATCTTTCCCTCTACAGCGGCGGTGTCACGTTTGATCTCCAGTTCGATCTCGGAAGCCCAGCGCGTCCCTATCGTCCCAATCAAAAGCAGGGTTGTCGCCGTCGCCGTGCGCGTAACTTTCGCCTCGGAAAGCCGAAAATTCTCTGACCAGCCGGATTGTCCTGTGTTAGCACTTTTGACGCGCAAAAGTGGAAATAGTGTCGCCGAAGGTGTCCAGGTTTCTCCTTCACGAGCGGAAAGCAGTAGGGTTGCGCTCCCCTGCTCATCCTGCAAAAGTTGAATCTGAACCCGATCAGGATGTGGGGGCGGTAGTTGCGATGCCGTCCGAACTGCGGGAGCAACGGGGGCAGTAGTGAGGAGCGGACGACGCATCCGAAGACGAGGAATGGAGGCGATTTGCGTTTGTGCGATATTCTGCGATTTGCGATCAAGCGGTTCCAGCAGGGCGGCAATCAAGGCGGGCGAGGTACCGGATTTCAAGGACAGATTCCAGCGACAGGCGACTGCCTCACCGGGCGAAATCGCGGGAAGGGTCGGCATTGTCTCCCCAAAGGTGTAGTCGAGACCGGAAAGCGGATAGCACCGAAATCGAAAAGTTTCTGCGGGAGAGGACGCGGTTCCGACATTGCGGACAATACCGACAACGACGATACCGGTCTCTACCTCGGAGTGTCCACGCTCCTCACCAAAATACTCAATGACGAGCCTTTGTGCAGAGAGGGCGGGTGAGAGGGCAAAAAGGAGAAGCGCAAAAGCAATCCCCTGTAGGCTACGTTGAATAAAATGGGGAGTTCGCATACCGAGATTTAGTATACCTTTAATTCGTCCTCAAGAAACTTGGCTCCGAATAAATTTCCGGTTTCAGTAGTACAAGCGTTGTGTGCTTTGTACACCAAATTCGTCATAATTGATTTTAATGGAACTTGTTTTGTTGAGAGAGCCTGGTTTTCCAACCCCCTCCTGTACCTCCCCCTTGCATAATGGGGAGGAAAAGGAATTAGTGTAATGTATTTTTCCCTTTGCACCAAGAGAGGGAAAGAGGTTAAATGCGCTCCCGCATTGGCTCCCCCTCTCCCTCCTCACTTGCGAGGGAACAAGGGAGGGGGGGGGGAGGGGGGAAAAGATTAAGTCAAACACAATAAAAAAGAGAGGGCAAAATAATTGCCCTCTCCTTCACCTCTATCCCTATTTCGTTACGGAGCCTTGAACTGAATCTTCATTGCGTGAAGATATACGCTCTGCTTTTTCAGGTCCTCGTAGTCTTTACCCTTGAACGCATACTGCTGATTCATAACTTCCTGCGCCGGTACGGGTTCCAAGCTTCCCATGACAGAGACGATTTGTCCAACTTTGACTTGATCCGCGAGTTCCGTTCCCTTTTTGATCACCGAGGTGTCCAGGAAGACAAGCATCTGATCCTTGTCGCTTGTGCCGACATAAAAGCCCCGGTTACTCACGACGCTTCTCACGTTTACATTCGTAAGTTTTGCGTTGCGTCCGGCGAAAATCGCACGATCCGGTGCCGCGCCGAATGCCATAATGTCAGTCACTTCTTTGTCGTCCACCACTTTACCGGGATCGTTTGTAGCGGGGTTTGCTTCCGAGCCGGGTCCGCTTGCCGGGGTATTTGCCGCAACATTCGGGTCAGTGGTTGTCGCGGGAGTTCCTGCTGCGCCTCCTGTTGTGGCTCCCGATGTTGGAGTATTCGCAGTGGTGGTTTCCGGTGTAGTCGTTGTTGCATTGGGCGATGTGGGAACCGCATTTGCCGCTCCCGGTCTCATCGTACTTTCCACGAGGGTGCGCGAGGGGTTTGCCGCCGCAGTTTCGTCCTGCCCCCGGTGAGTCATTGCATACCCGAGACCGCCAATCGCCAATACCACCAACAAAATGGGAAGCCAGATCGGAAAAGCGGATTTGTTTTCCGTTACCACCGGGGTGGTCTTGGTGACGACGGGGATTACATCGTCGTTTTTATCTTGAAATCGTTCTGCCATGCCTTTTCTCCTGATTAAAAAAATCTGAAAAATTCAGTCCAAAATCGGTAGCGAACGGAGCCACTAAAAGGTGGCTCCGTTCTCTCCGGGTACAAAACCGTTATTTTTGTACGGATGAGGGGGTTCGTGTTCCACCTGCCGAGACCTCTTCCACTTCGACCTGAGTACTGCGAACCGTGTCCGAAACCGTTTCGGTATGCTCCTGAGAGGTCTTACCAACCACGACTTCTTCTACTACCACCGCACGTTTGCCGACGACGGCTCTCTCACTGGTCGCAGTGAGGTCGAATGTCCTATCCTTCATGGCGTCAAGTTCACCCGGTGTAACGGCTCGATCCACATTCCGTCGCTGGATCACAACGGCTTCTTCACGCAAAGTCACCTGAGCCTCGACAGGACGCTCGACAACACGGGTGAAAACACGAGTTTTGCCGCTTTCTACCTGACGCTTGCCGACAACAAGTTCTTCCTGAATCTCAGGTAGCGTGACAGTTTCGCCCTCTTTCAAGGTTGTCCCTGTTGTGTTCGCCTGAATTGTTGCGTTTGGGTTGGTCGTTGTGCTCGTATGGGAGGTTGTCCCGCCATGATTTTCAGGAGGAATTGGAGCGTTATTTACGGGAGGAGTCGGTGCGGTCTTGACAGCAGAACTTCCGGTTGCAGTGTTTGCCGGGGTTGTTGCAACGTTATGCCCGGACACATGCGCAGCGGTTGCACCATTGTAATTGGTGGTACTGGTCGGCTTTCCCGCTGCTCCTATTTCGCTTGTATAATTTTCACGAGCGACATCAGGCGCGTTCTGCGTGAGAT
>JACMPS010000028.1 GCA_014377395.1 Chthonomonadaceae bacterium | reverse complement strand
CGGGGGCATCGCCGAGATGTTTGCACGTCGTGGCATCGAATGGAAGGCTCCAGGGCAGAGTACAGTTGCGTACCTCGACGCACGGGGAAGCCTGAGTCCGCGCACGATGCTGGTTCACGGCGTGGGGGTGTCCGCAAGTGACCGCTTTATTCTTTCTCGCACGGGAACCGCCTGGGCGCACTGCCCGAAGTCGAACGCGAAACTGGGTAACGGGGTCGCGCCGCTCTCGCTTTTGCGGGGCGAAGAAGGCTTAAATCCGATAGGAATAGGCTCGGACAGCGTTGCCTCCAACAATAGCATTGATCTTTTCGAGGAGATGCGCTTTGCGGTGCTGATGCAACGCGCTTCCCGCCGCAAAATTGGAGTATTGAACGCGCAAGACGTGGTGGAAATGGCAACGTTGGGCGGTGCCAGGGCGTTGGGACTGGAAGCGGAGATCGGTTCGCTGACGGTTGGCAAACGTGCCGATCTCTGCGTTGTAAGGATAGACGATCTGCACTCGATCCCCGCTTATGATCCTTACAATGCGCTGGTTTATGCCTCACGCGCCTCGGACGTGCTTTCGACGTGGGTAGAGGGTGTCTGCCTCTATAACGCGGATATGAGCGGAAAAGAGAGTTGGGAGCGACGTTTTCTCCACACTGACCCCGCCGTTCTCACCGACGCCAAAGCACGGCTACTTGCGGCGGCAGAACGACAGCGCGAGTGGAGGGGGTGAGTGGGTTGGGTCTACCGGGGAGTCGATTCGTAGAAAGTGGGGGCGCGGAGCGAGTGGAGAGGGGAATAAATGAGGCGGCGATAGAAGTGCGAAGTGGGCGGGAGTTTGTGATAGGGGCGTTTTTATAGCCGGGGAATTGATTTCCCGGTGCGCTCACTCTATGCTTTGATCGTTAGGGAATGGGTCTCCTGGAGGCTTTGCGCTAATGCCCTCACCCCCAACCCCTCTCCCTACCAATCGCTTAGGCTCATTAGGGAGAGGGGAGTCAATACAGCATGATCTTCAATCGGGTGACTTAACCACAACCTCTCAGTAATCTGACTTCTCAGTCCACGAAGGTGGACTTCGCTTTTTTGTAGCCGGGGAATTTATTCCCCGATACACTCCCTCCGCTTTCCCATCGCCGCCTCATTCATTCCCCGGTGTTTTAGCCCCGCATCGTTGCAAGAGGTTGCGAGGCGAACGTATCGAACGTAAGCGCGTCACTTTTCCCTGCAAGCAAGCGGGGAACGGCGGCGGCGGCAATCATCGCGGCGTTGTCGGTACAAAACTCAAAGGCAGGCATTACAAGGCGGTAGCCGCTTCGGGCGCACATCTCGGTCATCTTCGCTTTCAGGCGGCGGTTTGCCGCCACTCCTCCCGCCACACAGAGCGTCCTAATTTTCTCCTGCACGGCGGCACGGCGCATCTTTTCCGTGAGAGCGTCCGTGATTGCCTCTTCATAGGAAGCGGCGATGTCCTCTCTTGTTGTCTTTCCGTCCTGCCGCGCTTCCTCTTTGATCAGGTAGTTTCGGAGAGAGGTTTTCAATCCGCTAAAACTGAAATCAAGGCTGTCCCCCAGCCATGCACGAGGAAAATCTACCGCCTTTGGGTTTCCCGTTTCCGCCAATCGCGACAGATTGGGACCACCGGGATAGGGCAAGCCAAACAGCCGCGCCCCCTTGTCAAAGGCTTCCCCTGCCGCATCATCGCGTGTTCTGCCCAGCAAAGTGTACTGCCCGTGATTGTCCATGCGATAAATTTGCGTGTGACCACCGGACGCAACGAGTGCCAGAATCGGAAACGCTTCACTAAGTGTAGGATCAGAGAGGAAGTTCGAGTAAAGGTGTCCTTCAATGTGATGCACCCCTACAATCGGCACATCGAGCGAAAGTGCAAGGGCTTTTGCCGCCGACACCCCCACCAAAAGCGCACCGAGCAGACCCGGACGATTGGTCACGGCAATCGCATCTATGCCCCGGTAATCAAGACCCGCATCGGCGAGCGTTTCCCGCACCACAGGCAACACGCGCTCGACGTGCATCCGTGACGCGACTTCCGGCACAACGCCACCATACTTTGCGTGGAGTTCCGCCTGACTTGCGATAACACTGGAGCGCACCAGCAAACTCTCGGTGACGATAGCCGCCGCCGTTTCATCACAACTGGTTTCGATGCCGAGGATGTTCATGGGAATTTAGGGAGAATGAGGAAGAAGTCAGGACGATTTACTCTGTCCGGGCACGACGGTAGAGTTCTTCCAGTGCCTGTTTTTGTTGTGCGATCCAGTGCTGAAATTGCGGCGAACGCAAATCTTCCGCCCACATCACGACTGCGTTTTCGCCGTTATCAACGTAGTATTTGCGTCGGGTTGCGGTCTCCTGAAACCCGTATTTGCGATAGAGGTTTTGCGCGGCACGATTGTTCTCACGAACTTCGAGGGTCATGTGATTTGCACCACGGTAGTGGGCTTCTTCCAGAACCGTGATCAAAAGCCGCTCTCCGATTTTCCGCTTCTGGTAGGAGGGATGTACGGCAAGCGTCGTCAGGTTCGCCTGCTCACGGATCACCCAGAGACCCGCGTAGCCCGCCACCATTTCTTTTTGCCGTGCCACAAAATAGGAGGCGGAACGGTTGCTGAGTTCGGTTTCGTAGACGCCGCTAAACCAGGGCGAGGTGTAGCAAAGCCGATCAATGTTCAAGACCGCCGCCAGATCGGACGGGAGCATTGGTTCGATAGAAAGTGGTTCGATAATAGAATTCATGTTTGCGGTAGGGACTGCGGAAGGAAGAGGATGCCGCAACCGTCACAGTCTATCAGAATTAAGGGGGAAATGTCAACTTCCGGTAACGAAACATTCCACTGCTCCACCCCTGACTTCTCTTCTTTCATGCGAATGGGGCTAAGTGACCCTGTCTCGCCTCCCGCCCCCTACGGCTTATCCTATCCCTAAGTGCGAGTGAACATTTAGGCGTTTGCCGCAGAGATGAATTCCGCGCTCGGAGGCGTGCCGCCCCGTATCCTTCGGACACTAAATTCGTCAGGTCTCTTCTTGTACAAGGGATCGTCACCATGTTTTGCATCGAGCTCCACGGAGGTGGAAGTCCTGCGAACCGTCCAACAGGAGTTTGTGATTGGATGTGCCTGTGAACCGTCCAACAGGAGTTTGTGATTGGATGTCACTGCAGACCGTTGAGCAGGAGTTTGTGATTGGGGCACTTTTGTAGCCGGGGAATTGATCTCCCGGACTTCCTCATGAGGCAGGAAGAGTCAGAAGAGTACGTGTCTCAATCCCTGACCCCTTTCACTTCTTCTCCGTGACTGCTTTCAGTCGTGGGTCGGAGAGATCGAGACGATAGAGAATCTGATTGTAGTTGTAGCGGGGTGTGGGGGTGGCATTACCGGAGAATTCAGCCGTGTAAGTCCCCTCAAAGTAGATGATCTTCCCCCCTGCCTCGTCCAGAAAAGGGTGATGCACCGGATTGTAAAACGTGTAGCGGTCATGCGTCACGATTTTAGTTGCCCCTTTCCAGGGGCCTAGGGGAGAGTCCGCTTCCGAATAAATGATCTCGCCCAACGCTGACTCTTTTGCCCCTTTTTGCGTGGCGATAAAGAGCCATTTCTTGCGCCAGGGGTTCCAGGTGACACTGCCCGCATGAGCGATCACGAGTTTCCCCGCCGAATCATGCAGGACAAAATGTGCTTCCTGTGGCTTGACTTGCCCCTTTGCGATCAGTTCCGCTTCCTTTTCGGGGGTGAGAGGCGGGGCTTCTTTCTGCCAGATGTAGAGTGCGTTGCCCTGCGCGTCCCGTCGTACCTCGCCTTTAGAATTCAGACAGGTGAACGCTTCATAGGAACTGGAATCTAAGAGAGCAATCGCGTCAGCCAGGACACGAACTACTGGAAAGGAAAAGCCACCCGCAAGATACATGATTCCGTCTTCCGTAAGGCGGATCGGATGCCCGTCGAAAAACCGCCATGTTTCGGTAAGAGGCAATTTCTTGACCGATTGAAACACATTCTTTTCATCGTCCCATTTGACAAAACCATGTTCCAACTTTTTGCCAAGCCCTTCCATTCGGGCGTAATAAGCGTAGAGTTCTTCCTTTTTAGCCTCGTTTTTACCCTCTGCCTTGTACCTTGAAGTGATCACTGCCACGCCGCTGATCCAGATCGGACCCGCTTCCTTCGATAAACACATTTCCCGTGCAAAGCCGTCGGAGTTGGTGAAGTAGCGAAAATCCAGCCCGACTTCCGCCGTTGTGTGTCCTTTCGGAAAAGTGGCGACGGCTCCTGTCGTGTGGAAATTTCCCAGAGGGTAGCCGGGACGTGCCGTATCGCCCCAGAACCACATCATTTTTCCCTTGTAAAGAACTGCGAGAGCCGAATCCTGCCCCATGACCTGCCCGGAAAGTGCGGGGCTGAGTAGAGGCGTTTTCTCGCCGAGCAAGATGCTGTCACGATAGATTCCCGCTCCGGTAAGACGACAGATTCGTTCGGCGATATTGAGGCGTTTCACTTTGAGAACGGCGTTTCCGCCGGGTTTGACTTGAAGCGGGACACCACGATAACCAAATCCGTCCGCCGGAAACTCATAACCGTGACTTTTGATCGAAAAGAAAACCTTTCCGTCCATTAGCCCTGGCTCATCGAAGGCGATCAGTCCGTTGCTGTCCGTCATATAAACGCTGTCATTCGTGGTACTGAGTTCCACAAGCGGAACGCCGCGCCCGGTTTGCGCGTCCACGATTTTGATCTTAAAGTAGCGTGAGGGCGTATCGGCTTGTGCCCTTTCCCGTATTCCAAAAAGTGCCAATCCAACAGATAATCCCACAACAAAGAGAGAGCAAATAGATTGAAAGATTTTCACATTCGACGTTCTTTGAGCGGGTGACATTGCGTTAAGGTGCTTTCGTTGCGTCGGCGGGCTTGGCGGAGCGATAAAGGGCGTTCAGTTGAGAGGGCGTCACCGGGACAAACCCCGCTCCAAGAGAGTCCAGCATTTGCTTTGTCTCCGCCAGACTCGATCCCCAGTTGAAAACAAAGACATTTAGAAACGCAGGGCGCGACGTGCCTACCCGCGAGCGTATTTCCCTCGCCAGATCGTTTCCTTTGGGGCCATAAGATGCCGCCCGAAAGACCGATTGCCCTGTCGGGAGGGTGTAGGTCAATTCGTTGTAATTTCGTTTGTCCGCATAGCCATAATCGGGCATAAGAAAGGTTGTTTCCGGCAAGTTCGCGCCGACACGCGCAATCTGTGCCGCGCCGACATCGTTGATGCGAATTGTTTTCAAGTCCAATCTCTTCATGTAATCCTGCGTCCAATCGTAAAATTGGCGAAAGGCGGCGGGTTCATCCTTGAGGGCGCGACCCCAATCCGAAGGCGAGATATAGCCCACACCGGAGACATCGCAGAGAAATTCATCGGTAGGGGCGGCGTGTTCGTAATACCACTGAACAAGGGGCGGACTGAGATCGAGCAGGGTGGGAGCCATGCCATAACCGAGCGGAAATGTCCCATGCAAGGGATCGTTGAAGTAGTTGCGCCAGAAACCATTGAAGGTGCAAAGGTTATCCCCGTCCGACATGGTAATCGCGAGATAAACCTTTGAGGGATCGAGTTTTGGGGCGGGTGGTTGCGTCTTTTGCTTGAGTGAGGTAAGCGTGATTCCACTTGTGACGGAGTAGTTGCCGACGTAATCACTTACCGTCGTGATCTTCCCGAAGCGTGATCCCAGGCGAACGCCGGGATACTCGCCAAGCCCCATTCCGTCGCCGCTCCACCAGTAGCCGCGTATGATGCCGCCCATCGGCATTTGCGCGAACGTTGCCTCTATCTCGGCATATTCCGCCTTTTCATCAGCTCCGGGCTTGTCTTGCGCCAATGAACCCGTCACCCAGAACGCCATGCCTCGTGCCGCAATAATGTCGTCTACCTGACTACCGAGTAATGGCGGGTCAAGGCAGAGGGCGAGAAAGGGATTAAGGCGAGGAAGAAGAGTGGTGCGGGCGTAACGGAGAGCGTCGGCATTGTCCTTAAATTTTCCGCGCAGATCGGTTTTGATCGGCAGATTCCACTTCGCGGCGAGTTCCGGGGTGGCGATCACGAGGTCGTCCAGTCCCGCGAGATCAACGGCGATGCACGGGCTTGCATAGACTTTGGGGTCGGGAATCACCGCTCCTCGATACGCCGCCTTAAAGGTGGTTAGCAGAGAAAAGGGATCGGCGACGGAGATCGGTTTTCCTGTATGTCCCTGCTGTTGCATCACGTCAAGGCAAAAAACATCGTCATTTCCCCAGAGAAGGAAAATCCGGGGCTTTTCGCGATTGACGATCCCCTGCAACGAAGCCAGCAACAACTTTTCGTCTTGCCGCAAATGGCGTACATCAGCAACGTAAAGATGCTCGGTAGGAGGCGAACGCTTGGGTTGCAGGGTGGGGTAAGGACGGGGGGGAGTCGGTAGCACAAGATTTCTGTAAACCGGGGGTTTCGCCTCTTCGCCGAGAACGCGAAATGCCGTCTTTTGCTGTGCTTTTGTGAGCAACCCTTTCACTGTCAGAGCGGAAATAGTGCCGCGTGCAAGCAGTTGCTCGGCGGCATAGGCATCGGCAAGAAGTTCTCTCGGATTCGGATAATTTGTCCAGGCGTCTACGGCGTTTCGGAAAACCCCCTCTCTATGAACGATGAGAGCGGCAACAGGTTTTCCCTCCGCAAGCAGTGCAGGAAGAACTTGCGTACCGGGCGGCAAACTTCCGGTATCCAGAACCTGTACGTGTCCTATCCAGGTTTTACTGACAGAGGCTAGCCCCCAGGTGTCATTTGGAGCGATGCGGGCAAATTGGTTCGGCAAATCCCTGAAACCGCCGATACCGATTCCCTCCTTACCGAAAAGTGCCGCTCCGTCTTTGTGCCCTAAATCTTTCCAGACCTCTTGTCCACGCTCGTTTTTGGTTTGAATAACCGGGTGCGTAAAGGGAACGCCGGACACGATCAGGCAACCCCCAGCTCGGTGAAAATCGCGTAGATTGGCGAAGGTTCTCTGCGGGTAGGTATTGCCGTAGGGAAGGACAACGGCGTCATAATTCCGGGCATTGAATTGTGCGGGATCTGCGAGAGAAGTCACGTCCAGTAGATCGGCTTTTAAGCCCGCTTTGTTCAGCATAAGAGCGACGGATTGGGGCGAACTCATCTCCCCAGGCCCATAAAGCGGAAACCCCTTTTGAGCGAAGACCGCAACACGAGGGACGGACAATTTTAAGTGTGTTGTAAGAGTTGGTGTGTTTTTCCGCAGGAATGAATTCCGCGCCCCGTACCGCCCCCAATTGGCTACAACTCGGACACCACACTCGTTAGTTTTCGCTCTGAATGAAGGCTCTTTCAACACTTCGTTGAAGGGCGAAGCGCAGGCGTAATCACCGAAGAGGAGGGGCATCATTCCTGAGAGAAAGCAAAGGAATATAACGGAAATAAAGGGTACGATACGTTTCATAATTCTCAGGACTTTCTTTTAAGGGAGCAGGCAAGTGAAACCATGTAAAATGTAGGGGAGATTCGGGGTTCCCACAAACCACACTTCGTGATTGTACCAGAATTCGACCTTGGAGCGAGTATTTTTCGTGTCTCTTCTCTCCTCAATGACTTATTTTGTTCCTTAGTGCAATTCCACGCGAGTTATTGTGGTATGGGTTCTATCATTTCGCATTGATAGTAGGCGCAGAGCCGGGTCTTGAGTTCGTCCGCGCTGAGTTTGCGGGAGGGTTCCAGGACGGCTCGCTTGCCATGCGCCCATTTCGGT
>JACMPS010000315.1 GCA_014377395.1 Chthonomonadaceae bacterium | reverse complement strand
GGTCTCTGCTTGTTTCTAATAGTATGCTGAAAGAGCGCAAAAATGATTTCAGAGGGATCGAAACTCGCTGGCATCTGGAAAACTTAGTAGAATCAAAGCCTAATCTCTTTGCAGGGGAGACCATAGAAGAAGCACTGAAACCTAATGTTGTAACGGGGAAGTGCGAACAGTGCAGAAAGCCAATTAAGGTTGTATTAAGTATCCTTTTTGATCCCTACTCCCTTATCGGTGAAGATATGGTCTTACCTGAAATTCTTGAGCAAGCACGAGCGGACTTTCCCGATGCCTGTGGCTTTGGATTTACTGGGATTAGAACCGGGTACGGTGAGCCTTGTTATCGTCCTCAGCGTGGAGGCTTTATGAATGTACGTACACCGGAAGTAATTATCTATTCTCCTGGAGTCAAAATTGCTCCTGTCGGTCTTCGTCCTACAACAGCAAAATGGAATACTACGATTCTCCTTCCCTGTGGACAGGATTACAAACCGCTTTGCCTTTCAACGGGAATGCGACTTGATTTTGCACGGCGATACTTGATGTTCAAAGAGATGCTGAAAAGTCCGGGGCGTGAAGCGACTTTGCCTTCATGGACTGAAGAGATGACGGACGAGGAATTTGAGGATTTGCTAGATGATATGAGTAGCAGGTTTGGTTCACCAGATTACACACGTCAGATCGGGGAAGAGAATCGCAACTAATTCCCTTCCCCTGTCTTCTACCGGGTTCCGAAGCCTCGACGGTCAAGGCGTCTTGAGCGAGTTTCCTCCTTTCGTGCAGGAAGGTGGATCATTTTATCTTCTCCCTCTGGTGTCTTTGGCTTGCGAGGTGAAGCCAGTTCTGCGATCCCCTGCAACTGCTCTTCGTGGGTGTGAAGGTATCGCTGAGTGGTCGCGAGTTGCGTATGACCCAACCACGTCATCACTTCGTGGAGACTTGCCCCGTTCCGCATTAGACGAGTGGCGCAAGCATGACGGATACTATGAGGTGTAATGTGATCGCAGTCCCCCAACCCTGCCAGATGTTTCGCTTCGTCTACAATCGCCCTCATCCCGTCGAAATAGACGCGCCGACTTCTATCCAGAGAAAAGACGTAATCGTGAGCGGTGTCCTTCCAACGCATAGCAAGGTAGGCGGCGAGAGCATCTTTGAGTTCCACGCAGAGCGGAACCTTGCGGGACTTTTTCCCTTTGCCTTGCTGAACCAGTAGCCATCCTTCCTTTAAGTGGACGTGTTCGAGTTTCAGGTCGCAGACTTCTGCTCTCCTGAGTCCGGTGAAGATGAGGGTGGAAAGAACGGCACGGGTGAGAGCCGCACGGTAGGCATGACGTTGGCGACGTATTCCGTCAAGGAGAAGCGTGATTTCTTCCTCAGAGGTCTCTTGCCGGATAGCGGCGTCTTTCTTGGGGAGTTTAACGGTCAGGGCAGGGTTTTCGGTAGAGACACCCTGAGCCACGAGAAAAGAGCCGTAAGAGCGAAGCGGAATCATGTAGCCGTAGATCGTCCGGGGGCGAAGTCCGCGCCCGGCGACATGGTAGAAAAAGCGGCGGATTGTAGTGGCGTTGTAATCGGAGAGAACAGGGGTAGGATAGCCGTTCTCAATCAGCCAGCGATGGAAATGGAACAGGTTCGCGTGGTAGTTGCGATAAGTGGTCAATGCCGCGCCTTGCTCGTGTTTGAGAAAGCGCAAATAGTCTTCGATACTGTCAATCAGGTTCATGTGGATTCCTTTTCTGTACAGAATTGAGGAACCGCGACGGGTTACAGAACGCAGTGTAACCCTCCAGAGAGGAGGGTTACAATGAGCAAACTTAACTTCAACAACTATCAACCTATGTCAATAATTGTCAACGAGCGCGGATGACGAGACTTGAACTCGCGGCTTCCTGCGTGACAGGCAGGCACTCTAACCACTGAGCTACACCCGCAAAGTTGACCGAAACAATACCTGAAACAACAACGCCATACGTTCAATCCACAACCAGTGGGCGAAACAGGACTTGAACCCGTGACATCTTCGGTGTAAACGAAGCGCTCTACCAACTGAGCTATTCGCCCGCTCTTGACCTAAACCGTTCCGCAAACCTTCGCACAGAAATTATACGCGCGACACCCCACTTTGTCAAGTGAAAACGAGAAAAAAGACACTCTGACTTTCCGTTGTCACGGCGAAAAACGACCTGCCCCTGCACTCTGCAGAAAGAAAGGTGCGTTTCAAGAAGACACCCGGAGTGGAACGTGAGCGGAGTTTGCCGCGTCTGTTTCTCCAAAATCAAGGATCAAAAGAAAGACCGCCGACATGAAGGAACAAACCAAAACCGTACTCAAAGTGGCAGTCGCCACCGTTGCCTGGTGCGCCGTTCACAGCCTATTCGCCTCCCGCAAAGCAAAACAGACCGTCAAAGAGGCGGCAGGCGAAGACTTTTATCGTCGCTTCTACCGCCCCTTTTATAATTTGCAGTCGGTTGGCACCCTGCTTTTGCTCGGCTCCTACACGCGCAAATTGCCCGACACTTCTCTCTTCAAGACCGAAGGCAAAACCGCCGACTTGATCCGTATCGGGCAGGGCATTTCAATCGCTTACTTCGCATGGGGAGTCTACCACGTCAAACAATCGCGGCTTTCGGGCATCCAGGACATGATCGCAAAAAAGCCGCAGGAGCAGGAAGGCCAGGGCCCCACTTTGACGCCGGACGGAACCCTCGATATTTCAGGAGCCTACCGACACAGCCGCCATGCCCTGAACTTCGCGGCGATCCCCCCGATCTGGCTTTTTCCGCGTATGGGTTCTAAACACGCTACTTTTAATGTCATCGCCACCATTTACTTCTGGCTCGGTTCGCTCCATGAGGAGAAGCGTCAGAGAGAGGCTTACGGAGAGCAATATGAGCGATACCGTAAATCAGGGGTTCCGTTCTTCTTTCCTCGCCGCCGCTAAAAGTTCACAAGAAAGATAAGCTTCAACGCACTCCCCTGACGTGTCCGTCCGCAAAGCCAATCATTCGCTTTCCTGTGAAAAGTAACTCCGAGGAACGGAACAATTCTGTTCCGGAAACGTCCTCCAATGAAGCGATTGCGACTCCACTCAGTGTTGCGTTCAGAATGTAATCTTTTCCGGAGGGCGTTTGGAGGTAAATCGCAGAAGAGAGATAGGGAAGAATTTGCGCCTTGAAGGTTGCAAGGTCAGCCGTGTTCGGATAGGTTTCATCATGATCCTGCGCGTAGAGGATAACGGCAGTGCCAAGTTGCTTGGCATAATCCAATTCCGGCTGACCCATCCGAAGGTCCAGAGGAGGCACATATTCCTTGCCTTTGATGTAAACCTTCCCTGCCAATGTTCCATAAATGGAGGGGAAAATACTTGGAGAAAAGGGAGTTTGCAAAGCAATCGTCGTATTAGGGAATTGCCATATCATCTTCCCGCCCAGAGCGGAGTTGAACACAAACTCGCCGCCTTTGGGTGAAACGCTAAAAGAGCGAGAAGTTCTCAAATAGGGAGAAAGTGTTACCTTGAGGGAAGCATTATCCATCTTCGGTGGCAACGTTTCATCATAATCCTGAACGTACATCAGCAAACCGAGAGTCAAGTCTCGCGCCTTTCTCGCAATCGCTCTCGTAGGATCGTCAACAGGTAATCTTCCCTGATAAACGCGCCCATCGAGCGCGGCAACAAAAGGAACTCCATCAAACGACGCGACACTCTCCGTCAGAACGGGAACGGTATCCAGATCGCGTCTGGGATCAGAAGAGTAGCCGCCGCTCAGTTCGGGGTTGAACCGATAGAACGATCCATTGACCGGGCTACGCATCGGGCGGTTATCAAAATAATGGTGGTGATAGAGTCCGACAACGCTCTCAATTTGCGCGTCGCTCTCAAATACAGGATATCTTTCGTCGTAATCCTGGGCGTAAATATTGATCGCTTGTCGCCAGCGATCTATGTTGTTGACACAAATTAAGGCACCGTAACTCGACTGACGCGCCTTTGCCACCGAACCCAAGACCAGTATTCCGACTACTGCCAGCGCACCGACTGCGCCCCATTGCTTGAAGGATTTGCTCTGCATTTGTGACCCTCGTTCCCTACAAATTGGCTCCAAAAATTCTGTTTTCAGGGACAGATAAATAGCCGTTACAATGTTAGTGTACCTTTTAATCGCAAATCGTTCTATCCGCAATCTTATCATCACCAAAAAATTTTAGAGGGAGACCGGGAAATAAATGCCCCGGCTCAAAAAGCGCCCCAATCACAAACTAATGCTCAACGGTTCGCATGACTTCCACCTGCGTGGATTCAGGAGAGTAAAGCGGTACTCTCACATCAGTCCCACCAGAAAAACCAGGTGTACGAAACCAGCAGTGATGCCGCAAGGTTCTCAATCGTTCCAGTTCCCTGATCCACAAGGTCGGTACAATAGGCGTACTGCTCTTCCGCCAATTCTAGAGCCTCTTCAGGGTCTTTCGGCAATCGTTCTACAGTACATTCAACGATGTCGTGGGTGATGCTGATAATTTTCGCGCTGTACCTTTCACCCCAATAACGAAAAGCCGCACAGTTCTCTTCGGGGAGAGGACAGGCATTCCAACCGCCCCAGTTGAGGAGCGCAAATGCCTCCCATGAATGGCGAATCGGCAGAAGCGCAATCCCAACGGAGGCGTAAGGTTTCCCCTTCAGAAGATCAAGATGAGCGCAGGGAGTAGTTGGTTCCGAGGGATCATATGACCAATCTTCCTCTACCGAGAGGAATTGCAGGTCGTATGTTTCAGAAGGAGTCAGTGTCAAATAAGATTCGATCCTGGTTGCCAATCTCTGACCTAAGTTTTGTTTGACGATAACTTCCTCGTCTTCTGCCCCTCGTTGACGAAACCAGAGCGGCATCTCGATATTATAACTCTTGTCGAGGATAAGTTGATGATTGTTTTCTGAGGGTCAATGAGTACCTTTTCAATTTGCGCTTCCTGTCCCAGCATCACCGGATAAAGCCCGGTCTGTGGAAAGAGGTTTCGCAACCTTTCCATTTCCACCAATGCCCTTTCCCCTGTCACCTTTACAATCTCAAAACCGGGATCATTCATCGCCTTCTCCTTTCAATCGCTTATGGCAGAATTACTCTGAATAAGAGAACGAAACCGGAAAATCAAGGCGTAAAAGGCTGAACCGAAGATGCCCGAAACAAAGCAAGTGCCTGTTCGTACTCCGCCTCAATGTCAATAAGAGTGGACGCGGCAGTCGCGGTTTCGCGCTCGAACTGGTTGACCAGAAAGAGGGTGCTGTCTCCTTCCCGATAGCGAATCCGCTCATTTTCCTCGGCGAGTCGTGCGAGTCGAAGCGATTCAACAGAAGCCGTATACCGCTCCACTGTTTTGTTGACGGCGTTGGCGGCGGCAGCCACTGACAGAGAAATGCGGGCGCGCTCGGCGCGTTCGTCCTGCCTGATTTTCTCCAGTTTGTTCTGCGCGTCCCCGATTCGCCCGTCTGCCGCCCGCGTTCTCAGGGGAATTGAGACCACGACGCCTGCCTTCATGGTTTCTCCGATTGATCGATAACCTGTATCGGTTCCAGGACTAAAAATGAGATCAACGGCGGGTTGACGGTCATTTCTGGCAAAGCGCAATCCGATATTCGTGATGTCCCGGTTCAGCGAAAGTGAGCGCAATTCCGGGCGACGTTCCCCGGCAAGTTTACGCGCTCGCTCGATTTCGGCGGGTGTCAGGGGAACAAGGTTTGGGCGATAAAGAGGCACCTGCTCCGGGGTTGGCGTAGGGGAAACTTGCCCGTCCCGCTCGAAGAGAAACTGATTCAGGTCAAGTGCTGCCGCCTGTAACGCTTGCTCTGCGGCGATCACGTTGGCACGACGTAATTGCACCTCACGCTCCGCCAGAATCACGTCTGCCTGGGGAAGATCGCCTGCATCAGCACGATCTTTGACGAATTTTGCGCGATCCTGGGCAATCTTGAGCAGGTCTCTCTGTACGCCGAGTTTGCGCCCCGAAGCCACCCATTTCCAGTAGGTGTTCGCCGATTTTAACAGGGTGTCAATCAGAGCTAAGCTGAAATTTTGGTCGGCAAGCGGAACACCGAGTGCCGCCTGTCGCTCCGCCACCGACTTTTCGTTAAGACCCGCCCCCCGCAACAAGGGCAACCGAAAATAAGCGAAGTATTCCCCGGTGTCTCCTGTCGAAGAGTTCGGTGACTTCACTGCACCCAGGTTCAAGCGTCCTCCCGCCACAAACTTCAAGCCGTAAGCCGTCGGAATTTCCACGTTGACCTCGCTCATCGTCGTGTCGGATCGTTTGCCCCGCGTCGAAGTGGAATTATAAAGCAGATAATCGCTTGACACGTTGACAGAAGGGTCGAACGCGCCCTGCTTTTCAAGGAGTTTCGCGCGTGCGGAAAGCCGATCCGCTTCCGCCCCAAGCAGTTTCGGATAGTTCGCGCCAATCTGCTGAAGTGTGCGTTCGAGAGTGAGCGGCGACACCTGACCGGGTTGCTGGCTCTGTTGCACTGTCTGCGCCGCCTGAGTAGCCGGGGTAGAAGCAGGAGAAACAGGAGAAGGTGTAGGAAGAGCAGGTTTTTGCTCCTGCGCGAGACAGGGCAGGGAAAACAATAATCCTGCAAGAGGCAGGAGTGATCCGCCCCGGCTTCCTCCCTCTCCTCTTTTACAAAACAGGTTACGAGAAAAGAGAATACACCCTCTTGCAATGCAACGCTTTATCTCTTGCTTCAATCCACTGACACGCAAAATGTGTTCCCCCGTAGTTTCGTTTCCAAACCGTTTACGGACAAGAGGTGGGCTTTTTGTTCCATACACGACAAAAAAGTCGTATATTTTTCTGAAATGGGAACACAGGCGAAATTTTGTTGCGTAGATAGAGGCGCGAAGGGTATTCCCGGTCGCAAAAAAGCCCTTCTTGTTTTTCTTTCAGGAGCAAAATTACTTGGCACTTGCCGACACTCATTCTCATGCCTCTCACACAGGTCATGCCAACCCGACGCCGACGCAACGTCTTCTCCGACTTTTGACAGAGGAGAAAAGCGATCTCATTGCGCTTTTCGTTTATGCCGTGATCACCGGATTGCTGGCACTTGTCATTCCGGTGACGACGCAAGCCCTCGTCAACACAATTGCACAGAAGATTTTTCTTCAGAATCTGATTGTGCTGGCAGGTCTGACCCTATTCGGGCTTTTGTGCGCCGGGATCATGAGGCTTCTTCAACTTTCGCTTGTGGAAACCCTGCAACAGCGCGTCTTTGTCAGAACGGCGATGGAACTGGCGGAACGACTGCCAAGAATTAGAAATGCCGCTTTGAGTGGAGAGTACGCCCCGGAACTGGTCAACCGCTTTTTTGACGTTCTCACGATTCAGAAGACAATGGCGAAACTACTGCTGGAAGGTCTCAGTGCATTTTTGCAAGCACTTGTCGGGTTGACGTTGCTGGGGTTCTACAGTCCGTTTCTGCTGAGTTTCGATCTTGCGATTCTCGTATTTATCGCGGCTGTCTTTTTTCTGCTGGGGTGGGGCGGGGTTCGTACCTCGATTGATGAGTCGGTGCAAAAGTACGCCGTTGCCGAATGGCTGGAAGAAATTGCCCGCTGTGGCACAAGCCTGAAAATGGACGGCTCTCCTCAATTCGCCTCCCAAAAAGCCGACAGTCGCGTGGTCGAGTATCTGTTGGCGCGGCGTTCTCATTACCGAATTCAGTTTCGGCAGGAGACCGGGAACGCTCTTTTTCAAGCGCTTGCCGCCACAGGAACCCTCGCGATTGGTGGGTGGCTCGTCATCAACGGCAAACTTTCGCTGGGACAGTTGGTTGCCTCCGAACTCATTATCGTCACGGTGCTCTCCGCCCTCGACAAACTCGTCAAGCAAGCAACAGAGTTTTATGATTTATTGACCGGACTTGAAAAGGTGGGACACGTCCTCGAACTACCCGTTGAACGTTTGGGCGGTCTTGCCCTTCCTTCCACAATGTCGGGAGTGGAAGTCATCTGCCGACAGGTACGCTTTTCTTATCTGCCCGGTATCGAAATTTTAAGCGGTCTGGACTTGAAATTGAAGGCAGGGGATCGGGTAAGCCTTGTGGGAGCAAGTGGAGCAGGGAAGTCTACACTGGCTTCCCTGCTGTGTGGTCTTGAAGTGCCTTCGCATGGCACGGTGGAGGTGGGCGGGATTGATGTTCGTGACATTGATCTGGAGAGTTTACGTGCAAAAGCGGCACTGGTCAGCGACATCAACGAGATTGTTTCCGGGACTATCGAAGAAAATATCGTTTATGGGCGCATCGACGTGACACAGGAAGCCGTTCGCTTTGTGCTCGATCTGACACAGTTGACGGACGATCTTGCAATGATGCCGCAGGGCTTGAAAACAGAACTGGTGAGTGCCGGAAGAAATCTCTCGCGGGGACAGATACAGCGGCTTTTGCTCGCCCGCGCTATCGCAGACCGCCCACAACTTCTGATTCTTGATGAAGCGTTCACGGGTATTGACGAACGCACGAAAATCAAAATCCTCGACGCCCTTTATCGCCCTGAAAATACATGGACGATCATTGACATTTCGCACGATGCCGAGGTGGTTCAACGCTCCGGGCAGGTGTACTTACTGGAAAATGGGGGCATCATCGAGACCGGATCGGTAGATGCACTTTGCAAAAATCCGCAGAGTGCTTTCTCTCGCCTTTTCCCGGAACTGTGTCGGCGGAGATAAAAGAAAGTGTTAAGTGATGAGTATTGAGAAAAACCTGGTCTTCGTCTTATGCAACTTATCTTGTCCCTTAGCGAATGGGATTTTAGATTATTGCAGAAGAGGATCCGGGAAATAAATTCCCCGGCTCCAAAAGTGCCCCAATCACAAACTCCTGCTCAACGGTCTGCAGGTACATCCAATCACAAACTCCTGCTCAACGGTTCGCAGGACTTCCACCTGCGTGGACTCAAGGCAAAGGCAGTAGTAATGAGGTTTCTTTTAACCTCCGGAACCTTTTTGTTCGGTTGCAAATACGGAATTGGTGTCCGCAGGACACGGAACACCTCCTAACGCGGAATTTATTCCTGCGTCAAATGTTTCGTTTCGCGCTAAGGGACAAGGTAAGCACATAATGAGAAGAAAACTGGAGCGGGAAAAGCAGAAGTCAGGAGAGTTTTAGAAGTGGAGAAAAATCATGGCAAGTGAACTGGCACCCGCTCTTCCCATTGCGCCCCCCACCCTGTCAATCTCGCGGGGCATGGTACGGCGTCGCGGGAAAGTGGGAGTCATTGCAAGCATATTGGTCATTTTGTTGGCGACAACGATTGGCGGACTGTGGCTGATCCCGTGGCAACAATCGGTGATCGGGACAGGCGAAGTGATCATTTTCGATCCGATGCAACGCCCTCAAAACATCGAAGCGCAGATTCCTGCACGACTGGTGGACTGGTTTGTGCAGGAAGGTGACACCGTGAAAAAGGGCGAGAAAATCGCTCAGATCGAGGACATTGACTCGAAGTTTCTGGACCCGGATCAGGCAAAACGTGTGGCTCAACAGCGACAAACCTTGCAAGCTCGGCTGAAAGCTGCACAAAACAGATCGAAGAGTCTTCAGAATCAAATTGTGGCGTTGACTTCTTCGCAAAGTGCGGCAGTCCCGACGGCGGATGAGCGGCGCAAACAGGCAGGAGACCGATTGCAAGCGGCACAGCAAGTCGTTATCTCTGCGACACAAAGCCTCAATGTGGCACAACAGGTGGCGAGTCAGGCGGCGGACGAGCGCTTGCGGCAAGCAGAGGAACGAATTCGACAGGCAGAACAAACCGTGATTGCCGCCGAGGAAAATGCCCGAATCGAAACGCTCAATCTCACTCGCATCGATTCCTTGACGAATAAAGGACTACGCTCGGAGAGAGAACGCGAACAGGCACAAAACTCACAAAAGCGTACCGCTACCGAAGTGGAACGTGCCAAACAGTCCCTTGAAATTGCAAAGCGAGACGCAAAAGTAGGTTCGTTGGAGCAGGGGCGGGCAAAGTTGCAGGTGACTTCCGCTCAGGCAGACCTGGCACGGGCAGGAGCCACATTGCAGGAGGTAAGACGCGGTACGAACGTCGGTGATCTCGATTTCGATAAGGTGAAAGCGGATACCGCCGCAACGATTTCAGGCGCACAAGCCTCTCTGTCTTCTGTGGATGAGACAATCGCCTCGATCAATAATGAGTTGCTGAAATTGGAGATTGATAGCGGCAACCTGGATCGCCGCAGGGCGCAACAATTTGTGCTTGCACCGAGCGCAGGGCGTGTTGTTCGATTGATGAAGGCAGGTGCCGGGGAGACCGTCAAATCGGGGGATGTGCTGGCGGTGCTTGCCCCCAACACGCAAGAACAAATGGTCGAACTTTTCGTGACGGACAACGACGCGCCCTTTATTTTCGGGGGTGCGCCCGTTCGGTTGCAGTTTGCGGGTTGGCCCGCCCTTCAATGGGTGGGTTTGGGACCTGCCGCCGCGCAGGGAACATTTGCCGGACGGGTAAAACTGGTGGACGCCATTGACGACGGCAAAAACCGCTACCGTGTCATCATCGAACCGGACTATAAAGCAATTGAACGCGGAGAGGAACCCGCGTGGCCCACCCCCAACAACCGCAAGCCGGGAGAAGCCCTGACTCTGCGTCCCGGAGCCGAGGCAAGCGGTTGGATTATGCTGAATCGTGTGAGTCTCGGATTTGAACTGTGGCGACAACTCAACTCGTTCCCGCCCTCGATCAACCCGAAACTGATCAAAGACAAATCGGGTTCGGACAAGCAGGACGGACTCTCGGAGAGCGACGACAAAGAGGAGAAAAAGCCGAAACGCAAGATCAATATCAAGTAACTGATCTTACGCACTGCCTTTTTGGGGAGAGTGCTATGCGGAGATAATCCAGAGGGAGTCCGGAGGTTAAAACCTCCGGCTACAAAGGCGCGAAGTCCACCTGCGTGGACTCAATGCAAAAGCATTGATTTCTAGGTCAATTTTCACTTAGAGCGTATTAAAGTCACTGTCTTTGTAGACCAGCAAAAAAGTGATCACGCTATAGTCATGTCCGCGATTGGATGAACTCGGAACGGCGAAGCCGCCCTCGGCGAATTTATTTCGCCGTTTCCAAATTGTCCAATATTGAAACGTGGAGCATAGCCGTTGCTTTTGCATTGAGTCCACGCAGGTGGACTTCG
>JACMPS010000314.1 GCA_014377395.1 Chthonomonadaceae bacterium | reverse complement strand
CGGCGTCCTGCCAGTTCTACTTTACCCTTCAAGCGACGCCTCACCTCGACATGGCTTACGCGGTTTTTGGGCGTGTGACCGAGGGCGTGGAAAACGTTCTCAAACTCCGCGAAGGCGACAAAATGACCTCTGTAACGATTGAATAAGGAAACTCGCCCCCAGGACCCCTCCCCCGAAAAAGCCGGGAGAGGGGAGAGCGATTGAGAGACTTCGGCGATGACGAAATAAGGCGCAGACTGAAACTTTTCACCCTCTATAAGTAGGAGAAACCCAATCAGTGTGGTGTCCGAGTTTTAGCCAATTCAGGGGCGGAACGCCTCCGAGCGCGGAATTTATTCCTGCGCCCTAATTTCGTCTCTGCAAATTAAATCGTCTCTGCAAATTAAATTAGTTTTCAACTCCCTGACAGTTGCGGATAAATTCCTTTTATGAACATCGCCATATTTTCAGGTGAACTTTCGGGCGATCTCATCGGGGGGGCGTTGGCGCGAGAACTCAAGCGGCAATGCCCGGAAGGGCAAACCCTGACCCTCTGGGGATTGGGAAGCCGTGCAATGGAGGCGGCAGGTGTCGAACTCATCGCCGACAGTGCCGAGTGGGGCGTAATCAGCATCACGCAGGTAGTGGCAAGGGTGCCGGGGCTACTCCTCAAGACGCAACCGATGGTCAAACGAGAGATACGCCGACGCAAGCCCGATTTGATCGTGATGATTGATTTTGGTGCTTTTAATTTGCGGGCGGCGCGTTACGCAAAATCGTTGGGGATTAAGATTTGCTATTATGTTCCGCCCGGTTGTTGGCGTCGCAAAACTACGAAAGGTGCTGAGTTTGCGGAACTCACCGATGTGGTTGCCACGCCGTTTCCCTGGTCGGAAACGCATCTCAGATCGCTCGGCGTGAACGCACATTATGTGGGACATCCGATTGTGGAGCGGGTAGGGGCGCAGATGACACGGGCGCAGTTTGCGGATCATTTTGGGATGGATCCGTCAAGACCGATCATTGGATTGTTGCCGGGAAGTCGCCTTCACGAAATAGATCATCTCATGCCGTTAATGCTCGATTCCGCCCGATTGATTTACGAAAAGGTCAAGGATGCTCAGTTTGTGGTGGCGGTTGCAGACACGATTTCTCAGGAGAGAATGGCGGAACTGCTTTCCGGTTCGCCTGACCTACGCGATAAATTCAGCGAAATCTGGCATGAGTTTGCACAGGAAGCCGAAACGAAAGTCTTAAAGCCCGTTGTGCAAACCGCCCGGAAGTTTCGCCCGAAGTCCCCTGCCAACATGGTCACAAATGCCGGATTGACGATCTCCACCGAGGAATGGCAGGAGAAACTTCGCGCACAGGCACAAATCGATAAGGTACAGGATCGCCAATTCAAGCCCCCACCGCCCACCGTACTGGCAAAGGGGATGACTTACGAGGTGATGGCGCACAGTGACCTGCTGTTGGTGTGTTCGGGGACGGCAACACTGGAAGCCACCTTGTTCGAGACGCCGATGGTGATTTTATATCGTGGCTCGAAACTGATGAAGTTAGAGTACAATCTGCGCGGACTGAGCAAGACAATCGCCAATATCGGGCTACCTAACATTCTGGCGGATCGGCGGATTGTTCCCGAACTGTTGCTTGACCAGGCAACCCCTGAAAACGTCCTCGCAGAAGCCCTTCCGCTCCTGAACGATGTCGCGGTACGCGCCAGAGTCAAACAGGATTTGCACGAGGTTCACCTTTCGCTTGGAGAAAAGGGAGCCGCCGAAAAAACCGCTCACCTGATATTTAGGGTTTTACGTTGACAGTCCCTCTCCTCTCTGGTATACTGTTTTTCGCTAATTAACTGTCTTTTAAGAGTGCCGGTCTCCGCTATCTAAAATCAGAGGGAGACGGGCGGAGTGAAGCCTATCAATAAAGATTTCCGTGTGAACGACCAACTCCTGCGCGGGCCCCGTGAGACCCGTCTACGCGAAGTGCGCGTCATTGACGAAGCGGGTGAAGCCCTCGGCGTAATGAATGTGCGTGACGCCGTGACTCTTGCCCAGGAAAAAGGATTGGACATTATCGAGGTTGCCCCGCAAGCCCAGCCGCCCGTTTGCCGAATTATGGATTACGGCAAATACAAGTATGAGCAAGGCAAGCGCGAGAACGACCAGCGTAAAAAGCAGAAGCAACAGGAACTCAAAGCCCTGAAGATGCGCCCTGTGACTGCCGAGCATGACTTTCAGGTAAGGGTGCGTCAGGCGATTGAATTTCTCAAGGACGGCGATAAAGTGAAAGTGACCGTGCAGTTCAAGGCACGCGAAATCACGCATCCCGAACTGGGACGCCGGATTATGGAACGCATGATGGAAGCGATTACCGAACACGGGATTGTTGAGAAAATCCCGGCACTTGAAGGTAAGCTGCTGATCATGATCTTGAGTCCGAAAAAAGATTGACGATTTGTAGTTGCAAAAAATGATTTCTCTCTCCGCTCGTTGTTGTTTTGTGATGTGCGGGAAGACGATAAAAGGACGACGTTACCAAGTATGAAAGTCAGACTGAAACCTCGAAAGACTGCCGTCCGTCGCTTTAAAGTGACTGGAACCGGCAAACTTGTCCACGGTAAAACGGGACTCAACCACCTGATGCGTAATAAAGATAAAAATCGCCGCCGTAATTTACTGGCGGGCGATGTCCTGTACAAAGGGAACGTCAAGCGCGTTTCCCAGATGTTGGGACTTCAGTAAAGACAAAGTTTCAGGTGCATGATTCGCACTTTTTCTTCCCTGTTTTTGCTGTTTGAAAGGAGCCTTCTTATGCCCCGCGTAAAACGTGGCACAATGACGCACAAGCGTCACAAAAAGATTTTAGAAACCGCCAAAGGAAACTTTGGCGGCAAGCGTAGCCTGTTTAAAACTGCGAATGAGCAGTTTATGAAGTCGGGTAACTATGCGTACCGTGACCGTCGTGCAAAAAAGCGCGAGTTCCGCGCGTTGTGGATCACCCGTATTTCCGCCGCCTGTCGTGCGGAGGGCGTTCAGTATTCCCGCTTTATCGAAGGCTTGACCAAATCCGGCTTTGTGCTGGATCGTAAGGTTATGGCTGAGATGGCGATTCGTGACCCCGAAGGCTTTACCACGCTCATCGCAAGAGCGATGAGCGTCCTGACCACAACTTCGGGAGAGCCTGTCACTGCGTAGACGGGTTGGGTGCAAAGGCGTTCCGATCTGAGATCGGATACGGACATAAGACAATAATGCCCCCGGTTTGTCGTTCTCTCCCGAATTTTATTTCGGTAGAGGGAACTGCAAGCCGGGGGTATTATGCTTTTCATCTAATCATAAAAGTTTCCGTTCAGTCCTGATTTTCTGTCCGGGAGTTAAAAACTTCATCTCGTCCAGATCAAATAAAAGAGAGCGTCTTTCAGACGCGATACAAAGACACCAAAAACGATCATGTCAACCAATGTCGAACAACTCACACAGAGCGCAGTCGCGGAAATCGAAGCGGCACAAACGCTCACCGATCTCTCCGCCACCGAAACCAAATTCCTCGGACGCAACAAAGGTCTGAACGAGTTGCGGCGCCTCACGGGAACGTTGCCACAAGAGGAACGCCCCGCATTTGGTGCAAAAATAAATGACGCCGTGCAAATGCTGACAGCTCTTGTTGAAGCGAAGAAAACTACGTTCAGGGCGATTGAACTAAAAGCAAAACTGCAAGAGGAAGCGATTGATATTACTTTGCCGGGTCGCCCGATGCGCTCCGGCAAACTGCATCCGCTTACGCAAACTTCTGAGCGGGTGAAGCGTGTGCTTTGCGGCATGGGTTTTGAGTTTGTGGACGGCCCCGAACTCGAAGATTACCAATATAATTTCGACACGCTGAACTACCCTGAAGATCACCCGGCAATGGACGAGCAGTCTTCTTTTTTCGTGACGGATACGAAACTGCTTCGCACACAGACCACCGCCCTTCAAGGACGCATGATGGCGGAGCATCGCCCTCCATTCCGCTTTGCGACGATAGGACGATGTTTCCGTTATGAGGCGATTGATGCGACTCATCACCATACGTTTCATCAAGTGGACGTCTTTATGGTGGACGAAAACCTTTCGATGGCAGACTTAAAAGGCACACTCGGCACGTTTGCTCGTGCGATGTTCGGGGAAACCACGCGAGTCCGGTTCCGTCCCGACTTTTTTCCTTTTGTCGAGCCGGGAGTGGATTACGCGATTTCCACGCCGGGACTCTTGGGCGGACGCTGGCTTGAACTTGGCGGGGCGGGCATGATCCACCCGAACATTTTGCGGGCGCACGGCATTTCCACCGAAAAGTACAGCGGGTTTGCCTTCGGTCTTGGCGTCGAACGCATCCACATGATCGGAAGTGGCGTGGACGATTTGCGCCTGTATCTGGAAAACGATTTGCGGTTCTTAAAACAATTCTAGGGCGTAGAGGGTAACGCCTACAAGAGAAAAGTGAAGAAAGAACTTAGAAGGGGACTCAGGAGACGATTATGCGTGTGCCGCTCGATTGGTTGAAAGAGTATGTGGGAGTGACGGAAAGTGCGGAGGAGGTCGGGGTTCGCTTGACGATGGGTGGCTCCGAAGTCGAAGGTATTGAGGAAACCGATTACAGCCGGGTTCTCGATGTCTATATTACGCCGAACCGGGGTGACAGCCTTTCGATGGTGGGGGTGGCGCGTGAAGTCGCGGCACTTTATGATTTACCTCTCAACGCTCCAACACCACCCGAATCGGAAACGGGCGGGACCGTGCTTTCGTTTGCCTCGGTGACGATGGAAGCCCCGCAACTCTGCCCTCGCTATGCGGCACGTGTGGTACGAAATGTTCGGGTGAAGCCTTCGCCACAGTGGATGCAGGACAAACTGAACGCGGCAGGACAAAAGCCGATCAGCAATGTCGTGGACGTGACGAATTACGTGATGCTCGAACTCGGTCAGCCCCTTCATGCCTTTGATCTGGACAAACTCGCCGGAAAGAAGATCGTGGTACGCACGGCACGAGAGGGCGAAACTCTCACCACCCTTGACGGAATCGAGCGTGAACTGACCTCCGCCATGCTCGTGATCGCCGACGCCGAAAAGCCCGTCGCGGTTGCCGGAGTGATGGGCGGAGCGAACTCCGAAGTCAGCGATGCCACGAAGACGCTTTTGCTGGAATCCGCACATTTTGCGCCGCTTTCCGTGCGCCGTACCTCTCGCGCGCTCGGTCTTCGCACTGAAGCGTCTTATCGTTTTGAGCGCGTGGTAGACCCCACGATTTGCCGAATCGCCGTGGATCGCGCCTGTGAACTCCTCGCGCAAATGGGGGCAGGGGAAGTGGTGGATGGCGTGATTGACGAGCACCCGGCTCCGCTTGTGGGTAAAGAGATCACATTGCGCGTCTCAAAATGTGTTTCGCTTTTAGGGATCCCGGACATTACCGCCGAGATTGCCGCCGACTGCTTGCGCCGCCTCGAACTCGGTGTCGAAATTGTAGGGAATGGCTTGAATGACTCAAGCGAACTGGAAACACTGAAAGTTCATGTTCCGCCGCGTCGTGCCGATCTTTTGCTGGAAGAAGACTTGATCGAGGAAGTGGGGCGCATCTATGGCTATGAAAATATTCCGGAGACCCTGCCTATAGGCGTGACGACGCGGGGCGGGGACAGTGCCGAAAGTCTGTTTGCGATGGAGGTGCGCCGTGCACTGGCTTCGTGTGGCTTGCAGGAGGCAGTGACGCATAGCCTTTGCGCTCCGTTTCCGTTCGATACCGAAGCGGATGTGGCACGCCGTGTGCCGGTACGTAACGCGCTTTCCACCGATATTTCGACGTTGCGCCGCTCTATTGTGCAAACGTTGCTGGACGTGGCAAAGCGCAATGCGTCGCGGGGAGCCACTTCGCTGGGGTTATTTGAGGTAGGGCGTGTCTGGCAAAACGAAGGCGAAAACGGCGAGATCATTCCCCGCGAATTTGTCGCGGTGGGGGGGCTGATCGTTGGCTCTCAAATGGAAGCGGGCTGGCGAAAAGATACGAAATCGGTGCCCGCCGATTTCGGGACGATGCGAGGTATCCTTGAAGGTGGGCTGTTCGCCCCTCTCCAAATCGAGGGCGTGAGCATTCTGCCGCTCGGTGAAAGTGCCGCCGCCCTTCCAATGTTGCACCCTGGACGTGCCGCTCTGCTTCAGTTTGCGGATCGGGATTATCCCGAAGGCGTTCTCGGCGAACTGCACCCGAATGTGGCAGAAACTCTGGGATTCCGTGAGCGCGTTTATGTTTTTGAGGTGAGTCTGGAAGCCCTGCGCCGAAGTGTTCCTGCGGCTCGTTTCCGCTATCATCCACTCTCGAAATTCCCTTCGGTTTCGCGTGACATCGCGCCGCGTCTTGACGAATCTGTGACGTTTACGCAAATCGAATCGGCAATTCAATCGGCAGGAGTGAATCACCTTGAAGACTTCCGCCTGACCGACATCTACCGGGGTGAACCTTTGCCTGCCGAGACCAAAAGCGTGACGCTTAACTTCACCTTTCGCTCGAGCGAGGGAACGTTAGGCGAAACGGAAGTCAATGCCGCTCTGGATGTCCTTCGTAGTAAACTTGTCGAGCAGTGCGGTGCAACCTTTGCGGGATAGTGATCAAAGATTTGACTTCTCTGTCTCTGCTCCCCCTCTCCTCCGAAGAATGAGGGAATCGGGAGAGGAGGCTGGGGGGTGAGGTCTAAGCAGAGGGGCGAAAATAGGACAGAAGACAGGTACACGATGAGGCAGAAAACAGTTTCCACAACCGAAGAAGGGATAAACAAAGAGGAGCAAGTGCATCCCTACCACAAGCGGTTGACTCTGACTAATTTTACCGCGTTTGCTGTGCTGACGTTTGAGTTTGTGCCGGGAATCAATGTACTGATTGGAGAGAACGGCGTCGGCAAAACCCATGTGATGAAAGCCCTGTACGCCTTGCAGATGGCAATGCACCTCCGCATATCTCGCTACAATGCCAGTCCAATGACCATACTTCGCGAGATATACAATGTCAATGATGCTCCTATCTATCTACACGCACAATCTGAACCTGCTACCATTCGTGGGGAGTTTAATAACACCCAATGGGCTTTCAATTTCAAGTCGGATGGCGATTTGGGCTTTAACACTACCACCCATGACCCGACACGCCCCATATTCATTCCCGCAATCGAGATGATGGCACATACCCGAAATATGCTCGGCATTATGCGAGGCTACGCCGACTTTAACCGTACCTGTTTTGATTTCCTGGAATTGGTGACAGCAATTCCCTCTGACCGTAGTACACCTTCCCCTTCCACTCTGCTGAAACCCCTGAAAGCCCTTGTGCCGGGAGAGGTACAGTATGCGGAGGAAGAGGGTCGGTTTTATCTCACAGAGGGGGAAAAGCGACTGCCCTTTGCACTGGTAGCGGAGGGGGCGCGAAAGGTCGCCGCGTTGTCCCGCCTCATCGAAGGGGGCTGGCTAAAGCCCGGAACCGTCCTCTTCTGGGACGAACCCGAAGTGAACATCAATCCGAAATGGATGGATGAGACCATTGAAACCCTCGTTCTCCTTGCAAAAAGCGGGGTGCAAATCTTTCTCGCCACACACAGTTACGTCGTTCTCAAAGAACTCGACCTGATTCTGCGGGAACAAAAGGGGAAGAGAGTAGCACCTGTCATGGCACGGTTTTTCTCCCTGTATCGTGAAGACGGCACCTCGAAAGCGGTATGGGGAGACGATTTCGCGACGCTGGAGCCGAACCCCATTCTCGATCACTACGACGCAATGATGGCACGAGACTGGCGATTGCGAGACGAGGGTAAATGAGTACCTACGACGAGAGCAATTTTCGTTTCGATTTCACTCAGGCGCAGAGAAGCGTGATCCATGACAAAGCCGAACCTCACGACGGAAACACCTTCTGGAAGGGCGTAGATTTCCGCGTGTTCGAGGCAAAGCGTGAAGTCTGGATCGAGGTGAAAAGTTGGAGTTCAATGAGGTTTCGCGATCCCGACGAGCGCAAGAGCGCAAAAATCAAGTTTGTGAAAGAGAAAATGGGAGACGAGATAGAGAAGTTCCGTGACGAGATCGTGAATAAGTTTTT
>JACMPS010000313.1 GCA_014377395.1 Chthonomonadaceae bacterium | reverse complement strand
AGCGCCGCATAAAGCCTCACACGCTACACGAGTACCAGCGTGTAAAGTTCATCCGATGTGTCTTGCCTTAAAATGGGGGCGGGCGCACCTGGAAATCGCCTGACGGCATCCCATTCGTCGCTCAGTTGCCGAATGGTCTCTTGAGAACTTGGAGCCGAAAAGCGATTGAGCCAATCGTTTAACTTCCACAGTGCCTCGTTGCACTCGGCACTTGCCAGTTTTTGCCGTATGGAAAGCAGAAACGGACGCTTTCGTTCAGGGGAAAAGTCCGTTTCATTTCCATTCGCGATATGTATGAGATCTATACACTCCTGCAAGCCCCTGTAAGCGGGATCAATGGTGAAAAAAGGAGACAGCATCTCTGAACCCACGCTCTCAAGAGTGAAAACGGGGTATATTTGTCCCCTTACCGCGACAGGTAAGGTCGTAATCCCTATCGACAAAAAACAGAGATAGATTCGTCCTAAAAAGCCCTGTTGTTTTTTGACGCGCATCGTGAAGCCTCGCTTTTTCTGTCCCACTCCGCCTACCCATTTCCGCTTAACTATTTCCGGTACTGTTTTTCCTCCGCCGTAGGTTTTGTACCAGATCATCATACACTGAAAACAGTACCGGAATGACAAAGAGAGTCAGCACCGTAGACACCAACAGTCCGCCAATGACAACTATCGCCATCGGTGCGCGAACCTCCGACGCTTCCCCGATCCGTAACGCCACAGGCAACATTCCTACGATAGTCGCGGTTGTTGTCATCAAAATTGGACGTAAGCGAGTCGCGCCCGCTCTTTTCAGGGCTTCGTTTCGTGCCATTCCCTGCGTCTGCAAAGTGTTTGTGTAGTCGAGCAACAAGATCGCGTTGCGTCCCATCAGCCCGATCAGCATCAACATTCCGATTCCGGAAACAAGGGAAAGCGATTCTTTTGTCAGGTATAAGGCTCCAAAGGCTCCGGCAAGTGCCATCGGAAGCGCAAACAAAATGACGAACGGAACGCCCAATCGGTTGAACAGTGCCGCCATCACAAAATAGACCAGCAAAACTGCCATACCGAGTGCTGAAACGAAATAAGGAATGTTTTCGCCGATAATCTCCGCGTCCCCGGCAGGATAAATCGTAATCCCCTCATGTGGCAAAGCCTTGAGTGAAGCGAGAATTTTGTCCTGCGTGTCGGGTGGGGCGTTCGGTTCGAGATAGGCGGTTAGAGTGAGGTAACGCATCCCGACAATCCGCTCAATAGAGTTCTGTCCTACGGCTTGAGTGAGCGTAGCGACATCGCCGAGCGAAACAGGGGAACCACTTTTGTCCGTCATTAAGTAGAGGTCGGCGATTTGTGCGGGAGTGGCGCGGTCTTCCGGGCGAGCGATTACCCGAAGCGGAAGATCACTTCCTTTTTCCGGCTCATGGAAAATCGAGTCGGTGTTCCCCGTGAGAGAAAGCCGGATCAGCGACCCCGCAACCGCCGAAGGAACACCAAGTAGAGCGGCACGGGCAATGTCCACCTGAGCGCGCACTTCCGGTTTTCCTACTCGAAGCGAAATGTCCGGGTCACGAATTCCCGGAATCGCTTTGATTTTCGAGAGTGCCTCAGTTGCATAATTTGCCAGCAAGTTTGAGTCGGAACTCCGCAACTGAATTTCAACGGGTGCGCCCACGCCCTGCACACTTCGCACCGCCGCCACCGTTGCCCTCGCCCCTTGCTTTTGAGCAATCGCCATGATCTTCTCGCGGATTGAATCGGCAATCGCCAGATCGGTACGGCTTCTTTTGCCGGAGCCGCCCAAGCCGAGAACGCCCCGCTTCTCTCTCAAAAACAGATTGATCTGTGCGAATTGTGAACCTTGATGCGGCAACGAACCAAACCCGCCGACAATCTCACCAATGTCGGCAACTCGTGCCTGAACGTCAGGAATCCCATTTAATGTGGCTTCGATTTCACGGGTGACAGCATCCGTTTTTAGGAGTGAGGAACCTGGCACAGTTTCCAAATTGATTGCAATCAAACCCTGATCGGAACCGGGAATGAAATCCGTACCAAGACGCGGAGCCGTAAACCCGATCACGCAAACCACGAGAATGAGAGAGGAGAGAAGAACGCCCGCCCGATGCCCTAACGCCCACCCGATGAGGCGCGAGTAGCCCGTTTCCAGTCGGCGATAAAATCGCTCGAACAGAAAATAAACGCCCTTTGTAGCAACAAGGGTTTCGCCCTGCCTGTACAGCCGAGATGCCAGCATAGGGGTCAGGGAAAACGAAACCACGAGGGAAAGCAACGTCGCGGTAGCAATCGTTAGCCCGAACTCCTTGAAAAATCCGCCGACAATCCCTCCCATAAACCCAATCGGTACAAATACGACAACATCAACCAGAGTAGTAGTCAGGTCGGCAAATCCGATTTCGGCGCGTCCGTTGATTGCCGCTTCCTTCGGGGTTTCTCCCTTT
>JACMPS010000312.1 GCA_014377395.1 Chthonomonadaceae bacterium | reverse complement strand
TCAGTGCGTGGCTGTTTGTGTTCGTGAGACAACCGTATCATGCCGCTCAGACTCTACTTTGTCCGGATAGTCAAGGGTGTAGTGTAGTCCCCGGCTTTCGTGGCGCATTTTTGCCGATTGCACGATGATGAGCGCTACCTGAGCGATGTTTCTTACCTCGTAACTCTCAACGGAGGGAATCACTTCGCGGTCAAGCAGACGCAACGCCTCCTTCAAGACCGTTTCGGTTTCGGTGAGTTCCGCCGTGGTGCGAACAATGCCGACGTTCGATTGCATCACGTCCTGAATTTGAGTACGGAGCGTGTGCGGCTCCGGGATCCCTTCGGTCTCAAAAGGGCTGAAGTATTTCGGAACTGAGCCTACGGACGCACGAGTGAACATCTGTGGCAACGGAAGGTTGCAATGCTTAATCGTGTGCAGTGCCGCACGGTAGCCGTAAACCATTGCTTCTAAAAGTGAATTGGAAGCCAGTCGGTTGGCTCCATGAACCCCGGTACAAGCCACTTCTCCCGCCGCATAAAGTCGCCCGACACCCGTAAATCCGTTCAGGTCGGTTTGGACGCCGCCGCACTGATAATGTTGTGCGGGAACCACCGGAATTGGTTGCGTCGTGATGTCAATTCCGACACTCAAGCAACGCTCGTAAACGGTGGGGAAATGGTGCTTGATTTTGTCAGCATCTATCCCGGTGGCATCGAGAAAGACGCAGGGAACGTCTCGCCGCTTCATTTCAGAAACAATCGCCCGCGCCACAATGTCACGGGGAGCCAAATCCTTGAGCGGGTGATAGCGTTCCATAAACGCCTCACCGTCTTCGTGTTTAAGAATACCGCCCTCCCCCCGCAACGCCTCCGTAATCAGAAAAGCGCGGGCGTCCGGGTGATAAAGGGTAGTCGGGTGAAACTGCACAAACTCCATGTTGGCAATTTCCGCGCCTGCCCGCCATGCCATTGCCACGCCGTCCCCGGTGGCGATCAAAGGGTTTGTCGTGTGTAAATAAACCTGTCCACTGCCGCCTGTCGCCAGCAAGGTTGCCTTTGCGTGAAATTCAACGGTTTCACTTGTTTGCCCGTTCAGCGCATAAGCTCCCGCGCACATTCGCCCCTCAATTGCATCACGTACAATCAGATCGGTGACAAAGTAATGCTCAAAAAGTTCGATGTTCGGGTGGCGTCGCACGGCTTCGAGCAGGGTTTTTTCACATTCCCAGCCTGTGTAATCCGCTGTGTGGACGATGCGGTTTCGGGAGTGTCCTCCCTCACGTCCGAGTGACAATTCGGTGTGTCCGTCCGGTTGCACCGCCGTATCAAACTGTGCGCCGAGTTCGATCAGTTCCCGAATGCGTTGAGGCCCCTCTTCCACCAGCACCTGCACCGCGTCCTCATGACAAAGCCCCGCCCCCGCCGTGAGAGTGTCCTGAACGTGCAACTCAAAGGAGTCGCCTTCCGTGTCCAGCACCCCCGCGATGCCGCCCTGCGCCCAGCTCGAATTGGCGTCGGTGCGGTTCTTTTTGGTGAGCAAAGCCACAGAGCCGTAATGTGCCACCTGAATGGCGTAAGTCAGCCCCGCCAGTCCACTTCCAATCACTAAATAATCGTAGTTTTGTTCCATAGCGTTTCTATTTACGTGCGGCGAGAGAGCGAAATGCCAGTTCTCGCCCGATTTCTTCTGCGTTTTCGCGCTCTCCGCTTAAAGTGTCGCGGTAGAGGTTTCCACTTTCGTCTGCAATCAAGCTCCTGAGTTGAATTTTATTATTACTGAGAAGGGAAGCGAAGGCTCCGACCGGAACGGAACAGCCTCCCTCAACAGCCCCTAAAAAAGCACGTTCCGCCCTAATTTGGAGGGCGGTTTCCTCATGATGAATTGGGAGAAGCAGAGCCAGAATGTCCTTATCGCCGACGCGGGTTTCGAGGGCAAGTGCGCCCTGTGCAACTGCCGGAACGAAACTTTCAACGGGCAAGGCTTGCGAAATTCGTTCTCCAAGCCCTAGGCGATTAAGCCCCGCACACGCCAGCAAAATCGCGTCATATTGCCCCTCATCGAGTTTTCGCAGGCGCGTGTCGAGGTTGCCCCGCAACTCCTCCACATCGAAATCGGAACGATAATCTCTCAGGATCGCGGTGCGTCGTGCGCTGGAGGTTCCGACTTTTGTGCCGTGTGGCAGGGCGTCTATCGTTTCGCCTTTGCGGGAAATAAGGGCGTCGCGGGGGTCTTCACGCACGGGAATACAGGCAAGTTCAAGACCCTGCGGCAGTTCGGCGGGCATATCTTTCAGCGAGTGAACGGCAACATCAATCTCATTTTGTAGCAGTGCCGTTTCCAATTCCTTCACGAACATTCCCTTTGTTCCGACCTCCGCAAAAGGGACGCCACTTTTCAGATCACCTGTTGTCTGAATAATCTGCGTGATAATCTCTAAATCCGGGTGCGCTTTCCGTAATTGTGTCGCTACCCATTCCGTTTGTGTCTTCGCCAGAAGACTGCCGCGTGTGCCGAGTCTTAGTTGTATCGTCATGGAGAGCAGTATACCTGCCCGACGGCGAAAGAGGCGTCAATTCCGTTTTGCCTCTTCTCTGAAAACTTACTTTGTAGCACTTTCCCCTGCCTGAGATAAGTTATAGTCCTGTTGGAAAATCAATAAAGACCGTTTCCAACCCGAAGCGGTTTTCGAGGTGCGTCGCAAGTGCTTTCACGCCCACGGTTTCCGTTGCATAATGTCCGGCATATAGGATGTCGATTCCCCACTCTACCGCCTCGAAATAGGTGTGGTGATTGCCTTCTCCCGTCAGATAAACGTCAGCACCCGCTTTTGCTGCCTCTGAGATCAGGGAACCGCCTCCCCCGGTCAACAGAGCGATGCGCTTTACTTTTCTTGCGGGGTCTCCAATCAGTTTCGGCTCAATTTTCAAGACCTCACGTCCCCTCTCCGCCAACTCTCCAACCGTCATTTCAACGTCGGAGAGCAACCCAATGGACATTCCCTCGAACTTCCCGAAACTTCCCGTAACCGGCAAACCGAGCAGTCGTGCCAGCACCGGATTGTTGCCAACCTCCGGGTGAACGTCGAGCGGAAGGTGAGCGGAATAAAGGGCGGTATTCGATTTGATCAGTGGAGCGACCCGGTTAAAGTAGTTTCCGGTAAGGGGCGGTTTGGTTCCCCAGAACAAGCCATGATGCACAAGCAGAAGTTGCGCTCCCTCTTCAATTGTTTTTTCAATCGTGTAGCGACAGGCATCTACCGCCACCGCTATTTTGCGAATGTCGCCCTCCGATTGCACCTGCAAGCCGTTCCATGCGTCGCGATAATCCGGGATGTCCTCAATCGCAAGATAGTCATCCAAGTAAGCCGTCAGTTCCAGAAGTTGCATGAGGTTGGTTCCCTACCGGTAGTCTAATTTTGTAAAAAAACGATTCTGAAGGAGGATATATACGAATCTTGGAGTCTGTCGAGTGACTTTCTTCCCTCCGCAAAAAAACCGAAAAATAGAGCGGGAATCTTTTCCGAAAGGCTTGCGAACCCTCTTCCGATATGTTATACTCCTTTCTACAACAAAATCAATCGGTACCCGAACTCGGTATTTTCCCCGATTGCCAATTACTCCCGATTTTATCTTTGCGAGAAGACAATGCCTGATCCCGATGAAGAACAACTAGAGACGGTGGAAGGCGGCGAAAGCCCCGAAACCGAAATGCCTGATCCGGCGTTTCTTCTTTCCTATGCAGCGATGCACCTGCCGACAATGGAACTGATGAAAACGATTCTCGCAGTGGCGGACGGTCATGCATGGCGTAATCTCGGCATGGTTGCGGGTCTTGAAGGCGTGAAAACAGATTTGCCTTCCGCACAACTTGCCATTGATCTGTTCGGGTTTCTTTTCACGAAGTTGGAAAGCGAGATTGAAGAAGAGGAACGGCGAGAAATGCAACGCCGCCTCAATGATTTGCGAACGAACTTTCTTGAGAAATCAAGAGAATAATCCCCGTTGCTCTTTCTCGTCAAAGAGCGACACTGTATTGAAGTATTTATTTTTAAGCGAGACTTTTTCAGTTGGCACGACGGACTTTTCGTCGAGTAGAGCGGCAAAGCCCCTGTAAGCCCAAGCCGCCGCCTTGTTTCTGAAACCGGAGTCGAAAAAGGAGAGCGCCATGATTCGCATCGGGTTACCCCCCCCGATGTTACCGCGTCTGCGGTTGCATTGGCACGTCACACGTAACACGATTGAGCAGTATTATTCGGCATTTCGCGCCGGAACCCTGCGTCATATCCATGCCACCCGTGCTCTGTGGGCGGGAGCCACCGTCGCGATTGTCTCGCGCATTGGCTCTCTTCGCACCCGTCGTGTTCCCCTTGAAGCACAAAAGCAGGGACGACTGGAGCGATTTGAGGCAGTTTATGAACAACTTTCCGATTTGATCTGCTGGGCGGCAAAAGAAGAAGTAACCCCGGAACGTGAAGCCGAGTACGCACACCTTCGCCTGTCCGTGCGTGAACTTTACCAGCCTCTGCGTGCTACCCTGCGCCCCTTCTGGCAAACCGAAGACATGGAGTCGGATTATGATCCTTTCGAGGAACTGTTTCTGCCTCATGATCTCAATGAGGTTGTCGACTCAATGGGCGGAATTATGGCGATCTCCATGGCACGGGAAGCATTTGAAGCGTACCGGGAGAGTGTTCGCTAGAGCATGAAAATCAAGAGAAGAGTAGCGGAGGCGTCAAAAATGCCTCCGCTCTTTTCTTTTGATTCTTTGCATAATGACAGCAATATCGCTTGACTCCTCTCTTCTAAAATCTCTATAATGAGTCATTCATTAGACGAAAAAAAGAAGAGGGAATACCTCTTCCTGTAAACAAAGGACTTTTTATGTCGGAAGCACTGCCGACCGCCGCAATCATTCTTGCCGCCGGAAAATCTACCCGGATGTGCTCGAAATTACCCAAGCCGTTGCAACCCGTTTGCGGGTTGCCGTTGACTTCTCACGTCGCTCGCGCCTGTCAAAAGGCGGGAATCGAGCGTATCGTCGTGGTTGTCGGCTATGAGGCAGAACGGGTCAAGCAGGGGCTGACCGAGGCAGTGGAGGGTCCGCTCGAATTTGCACATCAGGCACTTCAACGGGGAACCGGAGACGCCGTTTCCGCCGCGAAATCTCTACTCGGAGACTGGAAGGGCGACATCGTGGTGCTGGTCGGCGACATTCCACTCCTTCCTGCCCCCGCCCTTAGAGCCGTGCTGGAAAAGCACCGAACGAGTGGAGCCGCCGCCACGCTTCTTACTGCGATCACCGATGATCCTACAGGATATGGGCGCGTGATCCGCAATGCCGACAAGACCGTTTCTCATCTGGTGGAGGAGCGCGATGCCTCCCCCGAAGAGCGAGCCGTCAAAGAGTGGAACCCTTCGATTTACGCTTTCCAATCCTCCCAACTCTGGGCGGCACTGGAACAGGTAGAGCCGAACAACGCGCAGGGCGAGTTTTATTTTACCGATACCGTCGGGGTCTTAACCCGTCAGGGAAAGCAGGTTGAAGCCGTCGCCGTTGCCGATGCCCGCTTTGTTCTCGGTGCCAACAATAAAATTGAACTCGCACAACTGAATGCCCTGATGCGCGAACAAATTTTACGCGAACTGATGATTTCCGGTGTCACAATTGTTGACCCCCTCAACACTTACATCGAAAGTGACGTGGAGGTAGGACAAGACACAATCATTGAGCCGAATGTCACTCTGAAGCGTGGTACAAAGATCGGGGCGGATTGCCTGATCGGTCTTGGGAGTCGGATCGAGGCGAGTGTCATCGGACACAATGTTCAGATTCTTTCTTCGCAGATTGTCGGTAGTACCCTTGAGGAGAGGGTAAAAGTGGGTCCTTTTGCCAATCTGCGTCCCGGCACTCACCTCGGTGTTGGCGTCAAAGTCGGTGATTTTGTCGAAATCAAAAATTCAACGCTCGAAGCCGGAGCACAAGCCGCACACCTCACTTATATCGGCGATGCCACCGTAGGCGCGGGTTCCAACATCGGCGGAGGCACGATCACCTGTAACTATGACGGCTTCCTCAAGCACAAAACCACAATTGGAAAGGGCGTTTTCGTCGGGTCACACTCTACGTTGATCGCTCCCGTGACGGTGCATGACGGAGCCTTTATCGCTGCCGCCTCTTCGATCACGGACGAGGTGCCGGAAGATGCGCTGGCAATAGCACGCGCTCGACAGGAAAACAAAGAGGGTTGGGCAAAACGATTTCGCGAAAAACAAGAGGCGAAGAAATTGACGAAGGATGCGTAGGACATAATGCGTAGAACGTAAGGACGAGAGCCGCAAAGCATAAAGAGAGAACATCGCCGACAGAGCGATGAGACGAGCTGTTTAACTGTTTCTGAAAAGAGTGTTGTGTTCGACAGGCAACGGGGAGGCAACGAGATGAGAGCGGAGTCAGACTTAAGAATTTTTACGGGGAACGCAAACCCGCTCTTAGCGGCGAAAATCGCCGAAGAGTTTGGGACACCGCTGGGCGAAATCGTCGTCAAGCACTTTGCAGATGGAGAAATCTGCGTTAAAATCGAGGAGAGCGCACGCGGACAGGACATTTTTATTGTTCAGCCGACCTGTTCTCCCGTCAACGACAATCTGATGGAACTTCTCATTATGATTGATGCGTTCCGAAGAGCGTCCGCCTCTCGAATCACGGTGGTGTTGCCCTATTATGGCTACGCCCGACAGGACAAGAAAATCAAGCCTCGCGAACCCGTCACCGCTCGACTGGTTGCCAACCTCATCTCCCAGGCGGGTGCCTCCCGCGTTCTCTGTCTCGATCTCCACGCACAACAAATTCAAGGATTTTTCGACCTCCCCGTAGATCACCTTTATGCGGGTCCCCTTATCGCAGATCACCTGCTCAAGCAGGGCTTTTACGACGGAAAAATCTGTGTGGTTTCGCCGGATGTTGGTGGTGTTGCCCGCGCCCGCGCCCTCGCCGAACAACTCAGTACCTCGATAGCCATTATCGCCAAGCGTCGCCCGGAAGCCAACAAAGTCGAGATTATGGAGATTATCGGCGATGTGAAGGGCAAAGTTTGCGTGATGATTGACGATATGATTGATACCGCCGGGAGCATTGTGCAGGGAGCCGAGGCACTGATGGAGCGCGGCGCGACAGCAGTTCATGCCTGTTGCACCCATGCGATTCTCTCCGGGAGTGCGATTGAGCGCATCAATTGTTCGCCCCTGCGTTCTCTGCTCGTGACCGACACGATCCCGCTTCCTCCCGACAAATACTCACCGAAAGTTCAGGTGCTTTCCGTGGCACCGTTGCTTGCCGACGCGATTCGACGCATTCACCACGATGACAGCGTGAGCGAACTCTTCCGCGACTACGCCGACCACTAGGCAACGGCTTTTTCTCCTCTCTTCTCATGTCCCTATGGCTCAGGTGCGTTGGCAAAACGCACCTGAAAATTAGTTTTCTTTCCGCTTTTCCAAGAAGGTAATAGAGTGTGTTTTAGTACCTCATTGTGTTCTTCAACTAACTCCGGGAGGAATTGGAAATGTGGATCGAAACTTCGTCTGACTTAAAGTGGCACTTTCTTTCCGGCAAGGCTACTCACCTTGCCTGTGGACTCGAAGCAACCGACTGGCTCTCACAAAAGCAGATGTGTCCTGACAAAAACTTTTGCTATTCCTGCTACATTGTAACCTTATTGGAGGGGATTGTAACAGAAGCACCTGAAGCATCCAAAGGGCAACCAAAACCAGAGGGCGAATCGGTATCGAAAAAAGAGGTAGTGAACCATGTCAGAATAGAGAAGAATAAGGAAGGCATAGTTGAAGCATGGAAGTCACTCAACGAAAGTCTGACTGCTTATTATGATGTAGGAAGCAAATGTTTTCGCGCATCGCAAACAGCGAGTAAAACATTCGTTGAAAGTGTAACGCTCCCTGCTCCCTACATGCATGAGATACTATTGGCAAAGTTAGACCAAATCGCTATTTCATGCGGTGGAGTTTTGGAATTCGACAAATTTGTTGTAGTGCAACAAAAAAAGAGATTCCAGTCTTATGCAGGTATAAGGCATCAAATAAGATTATCCTTTAACTACACGCTGATTTACAAAAAAAGCGTTGCCGCACTCGAATCTAAAAAACCGCCTCAGACATTCGCGCTGAAAAAACCTCTTCGGAGGGCTGAACAGGAACGCAAAACTTTTGACTTCTCCAGAAGCGTGGTATCAATCATTGCACCGGGTTCTAAAACTGGAAAGTCGGAGACCGCTGAACTAGGATGTGTTGTCTGTTTTGCTCTAAAGGAACAAGAGGGTGAAACATTGGAGACCTTCTATCTGCATTTAGGTGGCTGTAAACCTTTTGGTGAAAGCGAAGGTATCTGTGTTAGGACAGAAAAGGAAGTCGTTGCAAATGTGACACCAGTGAGTAACCTTGCTCCTTTTGGTAATCAAATCCAGGGAATGAAGGTGGGCGCGTCTTTTCGATTTCGTGATATCACTTATCGGTTGATAAAAGCCGAATTTGGCGAGGCAATTTTCAAGAAGACGCAGACAAAATCTAGGCAAATTTCTGGTAAGGAAAAGCGATTTGAGGGAACAGGCAAATTTCTCGACGGAAGTAAAGACCTGGGTTATCTCGCTCGTGAGGAAGGAAAGTTTGGTTCTCTTCCACTTTTCGATGATTATGGTGATGAGTCCGATGGGAAGTACGATCAGCCCTACGATATAGAAAATTACGAGTGAATCTTTGTTCCTGCTGATTCAACCAATTACAATGATAACAGGAACATTTGTTCTATGATATAATGCAGTGAAGGATAATCGTCACAATGAAAAAAATTGGTTCTTCACAGCCGACCCCGGAAGAAACAATCGACCTCAGAGAGGAGATTCAATCTCTCTTTGCTGAGATGGAGGCGGCAGATATCAGCATCAAACGTGATCAGGATGAAATAGATCGATTGAAAGCCGAAACAAGAGCCATTTTAGCGCAACTCAGGGCAAATTAATTACTTTGGGAGCCTTTATCTTATGGCAACAACGATCATTGCATTGAAACTGATAGGAATTGCTGAGGACGGAACCGAGTCCTCTATCGAGATCAAGATTGATGCGCCCGTACAGAAGGCGGCGAATGAATGGGCGTGTCGCATTGTGCTGAAAGGTGTAAAGGGGTATTTAAGACCTGGCATCTGTGGCAATGATGCTTTTCAGGCTTTGTGTCTTGCGGTAGATTTCATTGGGTTTATGCTGGACAACTTTCTGCAAAAGGGTGGAAAATTATTAGAAGCCGATACCCGTGAAGAGTGGCCACT
>JACMPS010000311.1 GCA_014377395.1 Chthonomonadaceae bacterium | reverse complement strand
CCCGATGGAAAGAAATTCGACTCGTCGCGTGACCGGGGAACCCCCTTCGCTTTCACGCTCGGTGTAGGACAAGTAATCGCCGGTTGGGACGAAGGCGTCTCCACTAAGAAGGTAGGGGGCAAGCGCAAACTCATCGTCCCCGGTTCCCTTGCCTATGGCGAGGCGGGCTATCCCGGTGCGATTCCTCCAAATGCCACCCTTATTTTCGAGGTAGAACTCATCAGCGTCCAGTAACGAAAGTCTTTATTGATAACTCGCTACCGCGTACTGCCGCAGGAATAAATTCCGCGCTTGGAGTCGTACCGCCCCTGAATTGGCTAAAACTCGGACACCCGAATCGAATTCTGGGCTGAAACAAAACGTTGGCAAGTGTTAGAAGGAAGGGCATCGTCGTTGCGTTTGCATTGAGTCCACGGAGGTGGACTTCGCGCTTTTGTAGCCGGGGAATTGATTCCCCGGACTCTTTTGCAATGGTCTGAAATCTTCTTCCTTAAAGAACAAAATAAGTCCGTGAGGGAGAAAAAAGATTGATCCGTCAACTCTCCCGTGAAAGAGCAAAATAAGACGGGGTCGAGAACGAAATAAACAATTCTAACCGCCTGTAAAGGGAAGAGCATTGCAATGCCTGTGCGTAAAATGACTGACGAACAACGGCTTTTCTTCGAGGCGAACGGCTATCTGGTGATCCCGAATGCCCTGTCACCAGAGGAGTTGGAGACCGTTCGTGAAGTCGCAGACCGCGCCGAAGCCGTCTGGCGTGCCGATCCGACAAGACCGGGTTTACGCAAACCCAATCAAGATCAGATACAGGCACCCATAGAATACGATCAAGTTTTGCTCGATCTTCTCGCTCACCCAAAGGTTTTCCCGATTGCCTGGGAACTGCTCGGTGACGACATTTCCATGATTGACAACGACTATTTTATTACGCCGCCGCACAGCAAAAGCCATGCGCTCTGGCACCACGATTCGGGACAAGTGGGCATCTATCACCCACGCTCTACCCTCATGGTGAAAGCCTTCTATTTGCTCAGTGATGTCCCCGAAGGTGGAGGCGGAACCGCTGTGATTCCCGGTTCGCATCGCTTTCAGAACGATTTTGTGCTTCCACAAGTCGAAAACCCCGATGAGATGCCGGGACTTGTGGGTCTCGCCTATCCCGCAGGAACGGCTTATCTCTTTACCGGGCGCATTTACCACGCGGCTCTCAATAATCTAACTGATTTTCCACGTCGTGCCTTGATCTATAATTACGGACATCACTGGATGAAGGTCTGGGACGGCTACGCTCCCTCTGAGCAGACCCTCTCAAAAGCAAAAACGCGGGTCATGCGACAACTGTTGGGCGCAGGCGATGCCTACGGAACTTCGCTGGCGGGTTGCACCGATCTGGAAGAACCCGGATAGAGCGACAGGGAGTAAGAGAATACAGAGGTGGAATTTAACCACCCACTGCGTTAGAGACCACAGAGGCACAGAGAAAGACAGGGAAAGGAATCCGGAGGAGATTTGTCCACAGATTAATACGATGGACACAGATTAAAAGACAAAATGCAAAGAAAGAGAGAAGACAATCTTCATCTCAACACTCACTACTTAACACTTTTCCTTCTTATTTTTCATTTCAGGAGACTTCATCATGCCGCTCGTTGACTTGCCTTTGGATCAATTGCATCGCTACGAGGGGCGAAACCCACGCCCCGCCGATATGGAAGAGTTCTGGGACAAAGCCCTCGCGGAGATGCACGCAGTAGACCCGCAAATCGAACTCGTGCCGTACCCGCTTAAGTCCCATTTTGCCGAGTGTTTCCACCTTTATTTCACGGGAGTCGGTGGCGCACGGATTCACGCGAAGTACCTGCGTCCGAAACACTCGCCGGAGCCGCACCCCGCCGTTGTCGAATTTCACGGCTATTCGGGCAATAGCGGCGACTGGGCGGGGAAACTCGCCTATGTGTCGCAGGGCTACTCGTTTGCGTCACTGGATTGTCGGGGGCAGGGCGGACTTTCGGAGGATGTCGGCAACGTCAAAGGAAATACGCATAACGGACACATCATTCGTGGTCTGGACGACTCGCCTGAAAAACTCTACTATCGCTCGGTGTATCTGGATTGCGCTCAACTTGCCGGAATCGTGATGGCGATGCCGGAAGTGGACGAAAACCGCGTGGGTGCAACCGGAGGTTCTCAGGGCGGAGCCTTGACTCTTGCGTGTGCCGCACTGGAGCCAAAAATCAAAAAAGCCGCCCCTGTTTATCCCTTTCTTTGCGACTACAAGCGCGTGTGGGAAATGGACTTGGCAAAAGACGCCTACAACGAATTGAAAACGTTTTTCCGGCATTTCGACCCTTTGCATGAGCGCGAAGAAGAGATTTTCACCCGGCTCGGCTACATTGATAATCAACATCTGGCACACCGGATTCGTGCTGAAGTGCTGATGCCTGTGGGCTTGATGGACGCGATTTGCCCTCCCTCTTCGCAATTCGCCGCCTACAACAAAATCACCTCGCCGAAAAGCCTGCTGATCTATCCGGACTTCGGACATGAGGGATTGCCCGGTGCGAATGATCGCATCTTCGACTTCCTTTCAGACTTGTAGTTCACCACCCGCTGCGTTAGAGACCACAGAGACACGGAGAAAGACAAAAAGAAGAGATTTATCCACAGATTGAAAGCAGGGAGAAAGAATGCGAAAAAGGAAGAGGGAAATCTTCACCTCAACACTTAATCCTTAACACTCAACACTTTCTTCCTTTTTTTCTCTGTGCCTCTGTGGTCTCTAACGCAGTGGGTGGTAGGTTTATTCCCTGTCTGTAAGGAAAACGACTCATATGAATCAGAAACAAGAAAGTGGGGCGACTGGAATTGCTTCCAGTCGCCCCACTTTGTCCAGCCTCAAGGAGAGAAGTCTCTCTACGCTTTTTTAGCGTCTTTAGCAGGAGCGTCGGCAGTTGTTTCCGCTCGATTGCTACGGCGCTTAAAGGGGGTACGTAGTACAATCTTGCGATAGTCCAGCCCCGCCGCTGTCAGGGCTTGATCCCAAGAGGAAAAACGACGACGTGCCGCAGTAATCAGCGTAATGTCGTGACTCTCCATGCTTTTCGCATTGAGATCAATTCCTTTTTCGCTCAGTTCGCGCAGTTCTCGCAGTATGGTTTCTTCGTCCCATTCTCGATAACGACGGATGGTACTGTAGTCCAGTCCTGAAGCGATGACCGCCTGTCTCCATGAGCCGAAGTGTTTCTTTTTAGTTGCCGCAGCCGCCAGTTGGGGATCGAGTTGAGTGGAGACGAATCTCCAACTCAGGTCTTCTCCTCCCGAATGTAGGTCGCGGATTCGTTCTACGATGCGCTCCTTTGTCCAGGATCGGTAGCGTCGTATTTCGTCATAATTCAGTTCAGCGTACTCGACTGCTTTGCGCCACGAACCAAAATAGCGTGTAGCGGCACGCAAAAGAGCCACTTGTCCGTCTGCAATCGCCGCATAGTTCAGATCAATCTCCGCTTTGTGCAGTTTCTGAATCTCTTCGGCGATAGCGTCTTTACTCCATTTTCGCATTTCTAAGGGTATTTCGCTTTCTTGATATATTGCCGCACCTTCCGTCTTTCCGATGGGGCGGCTACCCATCCCGCAACACCTGGTGGTTTGCAGGAAGTTGCTTGTTCCCTGCTCGCTCAGGCTTAATACCTCAAATCAGAATTCCGGAATCATCACAAGTGAATTCACTCCGTTTGATTGATCTAAAAGTTAAGTCAGTATCAACTTCTACAATCAACTCTGATTAACGAGTATTATCTTTCTGTAGAGATCAGGAACAACAGGATTTTTCGAGGGTCAGGTTGCCAGGTTATGGCAATATCTTCCCCTTTTCCGGTATCCTATCATAGTAGACGAAATTTAAGAGCAAAATATCGTCCTGAATGAGATAAATCGTCACCTTAAAATTAATCTCAGTCTTGACCTTCATTATGGAACCCAATTAAACCAAAAGGATACCGGGCAAAGCGTGGAGAATAAAGAGGTCGAAGCGTTACGAAAATCCCTGCGATTGCCCCTGCCGACAACGGAAAACTTTGCCCATGCGCTCACGCATCGTTCGGTAACAACGGACAACAGTTTGCAGAGCAATGAGCGATTGGAGTTTCTTGGAGATGCAATCGTTGGGCTTGTGATCGGACAAATGCTGTACACGCGCTACCCGGAACTGAGTGAGGGCGGGCTTGCAAAATCAAAAGCCTATCTGGTTAGCGAGAACGCACTCGCGGCGGCGGCACTCTCAATTCATCTCGATGCGTCTCTCACGTTGAGTGCCGGAGAGGAAACATCAGGGGGGCGAAAGCGACGCTCGATACTCTCCGATGCGTTCGAGGCGATGATTGCCGCAATCTATCTTGATCATGGATTGGAAGAGGCACGGCGCGTTATTCTGCACTGCCTGGAACCCGCGATCCTTTCGGTCTCGACGGATCGGCACCGGGGCGACTACAAATCCGCCCTTCAAGAAGCCACACAACGCCTTCATCGTCGTGCGCCCCTCTACAAAATCATTGAGGAAATCGGCGGCGACCACGAAAAGGTGTTTGTCTGTGAAGCGCTGCTGGAGCGAGAAACCACCGAAGTTTTGGGGCAGGGACGCGGGCGCAACAAAAAAGAGGCGGAGCAATCGGCGGCGCAGGACGCGCTCTCTCGCATCGAGCAAAACGAAACAAAGGAACCCGTTTCCGATCTATGAACTCCACTTCAACCAATCAGTCCCCCTTAACACAAACCGAGTCAGCCGACTCAGTTCAATCGAATCAAGCCAATTCGAATCGAGCCGACATTGGAATCTTCGGAGGCAGTGGCTTTTACGCGCTGTTGCCGGACGTTCGTGAAATCGAAATCGAAACGCCCTTTGGAAAGCCGAGTGACAGCGTGTTTCTCGCAGAGCATGAAGGCAAGCGCATTGCCTTTTTGCCGCGTCACGGGCGGCATCATACGATCCCCCCGCACGAAATCAATTACAGAGCGAACGTGTGGGCGATGAAATCGCTGGGCGTCAAATTTATCATTAGTCCCTGCGCGGCAGGCAGTTTGCAAAAGCAAGTCGAGCCGGAACATTTCGTTGTTTGCGATCAATACGTAGACCGCACTCGCGGACGCAAAGACACTTTCTATGAGGGCCCCGACGTTTATCATGTCTCCTCGGCGGAACCTTACTGCCCCCACTTGCGCCGTCTTGCCATCCAGACGTGCCGCGATCTGGGCATTACGGTACATGAATCGGGAACAGTCGTCACGATCAATGGACCCCGCTTTTCGACGAAAGCCGAAAGTCAATGGTTTTCAAGTGCGGGTTGGGAAGTCATCTCCATGACTCAGTACCCGGAAGCCTATTTGTGTCTCGAACAAAATCTGGCGGTGGTGAATATCGCCTTAATCACCGACTATGATAGTGGGCTGGCGGGTGACGTTCCCCCGGTGACGCAGGAAGAAGTCTTCGAGGTCTTCCGCAAAAATGCGGATCGAATTAAAAAAGTCGTGCTGGAACTGGCAAGTCGGATTCCACTCGATCTGGACAGTCCTTGTCATCATGCGTTGGATTTTGCAAAAGTCGGTCATTAAGAAACAGTTGAGTGAGTCAAGGGAGTGGAGAGGAAAGAAATCCCCCGCCCCGCAGAGGTGAGAAATGCGTGTAGGGATACAAAATAAGCCATTGCAAACGGTCGGTTGGGAGACGGGAAAAGTCCGCCTGATCGATCAGACTGCCTTGCCTGAAAAATTACAGTACCTGGATTTTTCGGATTGGCGTGAGGTTGCGGAAGCGATTCGCACGATGATCGTTCGCGGTGCTCCGGCAATCGGTTGCGCGGCGGCTCTGGGCATTGCGCTCGGCAGTCGGGGCATTATCGCAAGCGGACGCGAGGCATTTCTAGGTCGTGTCACGGGCATTGCAGACACGTTCCGTGCGGCTCGTCCTACCGCCGTCAATCTTTTCTGGGCAATTGATCGCATGATCGCGGTGGCGGAGAACACGCCGGGGAACCCGGTGGATATGAAGGACGCCCTTCTCACAGAAGCCCTGAAAATGCTCGACGAGGACATCGCCGCCAACAAGCGTTTAGGCGATTTTGGCGCGGAACTTTTGCCCGATGCGGTCAACATTCTCACGCACTGCAACGCAGGGGCATTGGCGACGGTCGGCTACGGAACGGCTCTTGGCGTGGTGCGTTCTGCGGTGGAAATGGGCAAAAATGTTCATGTCTATGCCGATGAAACGCGCCCTCGTTTGCAGGGCATGAAACTGACCGCATGGGAACTTGCCCGCGATGACATTCCCGTCACGGTGATTGCGGACAATATGGCGGGAAGCCTGATGCGACAGGGCAAAGTGGATTGTGTGATCGTAGGTGCGGATCGAATTGCCTCCAACGGTGACGCCGCCAACAAAATTGGAACCTACACGGTGGCGGTTCTGGCAAAACATCACGGCATCCCTTTTTATGTGGCGGCTCCCCTTTCCACGATTGATCAAAGTTTAATCAGTGGGGCGCAAATCCCTATCGAGCAACGGGAAAGCATCGAAATGACTCACATTGAGGGCATTCGAGTAGCACCGGAAGGCGTCGCCGTAATCAACCCGGCATTCGACGTGACCCCTGCGGAACTGATCACGGGCATCATCACCGAGAGTGGCGTCTTACGCGCTCCCTACGAAGAGGCAATTCTTGAGGCACTTGGAGTGGCGCGTGGGGCTACGGGCATGGGTGCGCGGAGTATGAGCATAGCAGGGCGTTAAAAATTGACTTCAGGGTAAACATCGGTTTTCAATGGACGTCTTCACAAAAATTTTCTTTGCGAAGTGGAACTTATCCCTCCTGTAGAGGCGATAAGTTATTTCGGGTATTATACGCGAAACAATATAAGTAGGAACTGAGCAAATGAGCGAGAGAGCGGAAAAGACGGAGCAGGTAGAAAAAAGTGACCTGACGGCATGGACGCCGGAGGCGATCTTGCAGGTGCGGAATGTAACGCAGGTTCGGGTGTCGCCGGATGGAAAGAGAGTCGCCTATGTTGTCACCGATGCGGTGATGACGGAAGAGAAAAGCGAGTTTGTCGGGCAAATCTATCTGGCGAACACTGACGGTAGCGATGCCTTTCCGGCGACATTTGGCGAAGCATCCTCCGGGAATCCACAGTGGTCGCCGGATGGAGAGTGGCTTGCGTTTACGGCGAAGCGCGGCGATAAAGTCAACCTTTACCGCATGAGAACAAGTGGCGGGGAAGCGGAACCGTTGCTGACAAAGACAAAGAGCGATGTGGCGGAATTTCACTGGTCGCCTGATAGCAAGCAAATCGCTTTTCTGATGCTCGATCCGAAAACAGAGCAGGAAGAAAAAGACGAAAAAAGTAAAAGTGACTGGCACTATGAGGACGAAGACATCAAGTATAGTCGTCTCTACGTCGTTTCGGTCGAAAAGAATGCCGACAACAACCGCGAACCGCGCAAACTGACGACGCATGACTATCAAGTTGGCACCCTCTCCGAAGAATCGTTTGATTGGTCGCCAGATGGCAAGAGCATTGTCTTTGTCCACATAAAAGGGCCAAAAGCCGATGACTGGGTCAGCTCGGATATTTCCGTCGTAGACACTGCAAGCGGGGAAACGAGGTCGCTTATCGTCGGGTCAGCGGCGGCGACGCAACCATTCTTCTCGCCCGATGGCGAGACCGTCGCCTTTGTCCTCAGCAAAGACCCGCCGACTTGGGCAGGAAATGGACGGATTCACCTTGTATCTTCGGCAGGCGGCGAACCGCGTCCGTTGCAAACCACATTCAATGAGTCGCCAACGCTTCTCGGTTGGTCAGCGGAAGGTCAACGACTCTATTTCGTCGAGTCTCACGGAACCAGCAACGTGTTGAGCGCGATGAACGTAGGGACGGGCAAAATCACGCCCTTGAATGAAATCGGCGGACTATCAAGTGGGTTCTGCTTGAACGCAACGCGAACGCATTTCGGCTTTGCACGGCAGGCGGCAGATACCCCTGTTGAGGCGTTTGTTACCCCAGCGTCGGAGTTTGCCCCGGTTGTGGTCAGCGCGACGAATGCGAAACTCCCCTCTCTGCCGCTCGGCAAAACAGAGATTATCCGTTGGGACGCACCTGATGGCGGGGAGATCGAGGGATTATTGACCTATCCGGTTGGTTACACGCCCGGTCAGCGTGTCCCATTGATCCTCGAAGTACATGGTGGTCCATCCGGCGTTTTCTTGGAGACATTCACGGCGGCAACGAAAATTTATCCCTCCGCCTCGTTTGCCGCAAGGGGGTACGCGGTTTTGCGCCCTAACCCGCGTGGCTCTACCGGCTACGGGAGCAAATTCCGCCATGCAAATCTCAAGGATTGGGGCGGTGCGGACTATCGCGACCTTATGGCAGGCGTAGATCACGTTATCGCGATCGGCGTCGCCGACCCCAACCGTCTTGGAGTCATGGGTTGGAGTTACGGCGGCTTTATGACCTCTTGGATAATCACGCAGACCCGCCGCTTTAAAGCGGCCTCCATTGGCGCGGCAGTGACCAACCTTGCCAGTTTCACGGGAACTGCCGACATTCCCGCCTTTCTGCCCGACTACTTCGGAGCGCAACCCTGGGACGACCCGGAAATATATCGCACATACTCCCCTGTGTTGCGGGCAAAAGGCGTCACGACGCCTTCCCTGATCCAGCACTGTGTGGGCGACATCCGCGTCCCCATCTCGCAAGGCTACGAGATCTACAACGCCTTGCGTCAGCAAAACGTCCCCGTCCGTATGCTTACCATGCCGCGCCAGACGCACAGCCCCATGGAACCCCGAATGTACAGGGTCATTATGGAGTCGAATCTGGAATGGTTCGAGAAGTATCTTTTGAATATGGAATGAAGTCACCGTTCCGATTTAATTCAATCGCGGACATAATGCAAGAAAATTTTAGGTGAAAGAGAGGAAGAACGGAATGAGCGAGACAGGAGAACTGAAGGCGAGCAGATTGGTACGAGACGTGCCGGACTTTCCAAAACCGGGAATTCTTTTCAAGGATATTACGCCCGTCGTACAGGATTACGAGGCACTGAAAGAGGTCACGCTGAAACTAGCGGAGTGGGCGAGAGAAAAAGGGGTTGAGGCAGTCGTCGGCATCGAGGCACGAGGCTTTATTTTTGGTGCCCCTGTCGCCCTTGAACTTGGTGTCGGGTTTGTGCCGCTTCGCAAACTTGGTAAACTCCCTTACAATTGCATCGCCGAAGAATATGCATTGGAGTACGGCACCAATACCGTCGAAATTCACTCCGACTCGCTTCACCCCGGTCAAAAAGTGGTGATCATCGACGACTTGCTGGCAACGGGCGGCACGGCGGCGGCTTCGGCAAGACTTGTGGAGCGTTTGGGTGCGGTCGTGGTTGGTTTCGGCTTTCTGGTGGAACTCGCGTTTTTGGACGGGCGCAAAGTTCTCAGTGCCTACGATATTCACGCCCTACTTTCATATGACTGAATTATTGTGTAAGAAGCCGAGATGAGAAGGCTTTAACTTCTTCGCAGAGAGTCAGGGGAATAAATTTCCCGGTTACTAGAGTGTGCCAATCACAGAAGGGCGCAACAATGAGAAAAGGGCGTAGAGAACGACGCCCCTACGTGGTCTGCAGGACTTCGCGCTCTCGTTGCCCGTGAATCTATTCACAGGGTCTCTTCCAGAAGTTCCTTCTAGTAGTGAACTCCTACTCTCATGAGCATCACATGGATTACACGAAAATAGTTAGACGCAAGCAGAAGAGAGACAGGACCTATTGTCCTGTCTCTCCTTATTTTTCGATGCGTAATTTTTCTATTCAATGCGCTATTCGGTTTTTGGCGATATGAAATTGTCGTTATTCTGTTTTTTGTACT
>JACMPS010000310.1 GCA_014377395.1 Chthonomonadaceae bacterium | reverse complement strand
GGAAGCGAAAAACGCGATCAACGACATCAAACGGCGGCAGATTTCGCAGGAAATTCAGGAGGAAACTCGCCGGGTTGCCGCCTCTGTTGAAAATTATACACAGACGTTGCAATCGGTTTACAGCATCCCTAATCCCGATCAAAAACTAAAGGCGGAAGAGGAACTGCAATCGCTCATTCACAAGAGCGACGAAAATTGATCTTAAATTTCCCTTTTTTCGTTGCGTCACCCTGTCTTCAACTTTACATCAGAAACTAAAAACTACCTTATGCTCTCCTTTGCACAACGTCTGAAAAACCGCGAAAAACTCTACGGAACCTTTGTCACCCTGCCCTCCCCCGAAGTCGCCGAACTGCTGGCTTTGTCCGGGTTTGATTGGCTCTGGCTTGATGCCGAACACGCTCCCCTCGACTTTCTAACCCTGCAACGCATGATTCAGGCAGTCGCAAAACGCGCCGCGTGTCTTGTTCGTTTGCCCCTTTCCGAGCCTTCGGTGATCGGGCGTCTGCTGGACATGGGCTGTGACGGACTGATCGCTCCACAAATTCACACGGCGCAAGCGGCACGGCAATTCGTCAGGGCGATGCGTTACCCGCCCGAAGGAACAAGAGGCGTGGGACTGGCAAGAGCGGCGGGTTACGGGCTGGGTTTTCAGGAAAATCTGGAGAGAGCGAATCAAGAATTGGTGGCTCTGGTACAAATCGAAAGTGCTGAAGCCGTGAACAATGTCGAGGCAATTTTAGAGACACCGGGGTTGGACGGCGTGATTATCGGTCCCAACGATCTGGCGGCAACAATGGGATTTATCGGGCAAACCTTGCACCCGGAAGTTCAATCCGCCATTCAGCGTGTCGTGGAATTTGCGGTAAAAGCCTCTCTTCCTGTCGGCGTGTTCACCGGAGACACTGAAGAGGCGAAACGCTACGAGTCATGGGGCGCGACGCTGATTCCCGTTGGAGCGGACGTGCTTTTTTTGGCGCACGGAGCAAAAAAAACACTCGAAACGATGAAAGGTTAAGGCACTGTAAAAGTCCTTCTTCGAGCGAGGAAATCTCCCCACTCCGCTCTTGTCCAATCAGCCCCCAACCCCAACCCCAAACTCCGGGAGAGGGGAGTCAATACAAATGCCCGTTTCTTTTTTTTGCGCCTTTGTGCCTTTGCGTGAGAATAAAATGGAACAAGAAAATCTTCATCTCAACACTGAACACTTTTCTCTGTTTCTTTTCTTCACTACCGACCGTTTTTGAGTTTCCAGAGCCGTGCCGTGTTGTCCAGAGAGCCGGAAGCGAGTGTTTTTCCGTCTGCGGTATAGGCAAGAGCGCGGATTTCGGCGGTATGACCGAGCAGACGACGCACGGGTTTCCCCGACGCCACTTCCCACAAAACGACTTCGCCCTCACTTCCCCCGGAAGCGAGGGTATTGCTGTCCGGTGAAAAGGTCACTGCCGAAACATTGACGCCTGTACCTTCGAGCATCGTTTCGAGGGTTCCGGCATTTGCGTTCCAGAGGCGCACCGCGTTGTCGTTGCCGCCGGAAGCAATCGTGCGCCCGTCAGAAGAGTAGGCGACCGCAAGACAAGCCGCCGCGTGTGCCGATTTCGACCAAACGGTATCGCCCGTTTCCGTGTTCCAGACCTGCACCCGCCCCATTTCGCTTCGCTTGAAAGTCCCCAGACCTCCCGAAGACCCGCACCCGGCGACTACCCGCTTACTGTCCGGCGAAAAGGCTATCGAGAAGACTTCGCCCTCGCTCTCCAACGTTTTGAGCAGACTTCCCGTCTGTGTGTCCCACAGTTTGACCTGAGCAAAAATTTCGCGGGTACGAACGTACTGCCGGGAGCCGCCCGTCGCCAGATATTTGCCGTCCGGTGAAAACGCCACCGTCTGAATTGAGTTGCGGTGCGCTTTTTGTGACCAGAGCGTTTGCCCCGATTTCACGTCCCACACGCTCACCGTCGCGGGTTCCAGCGTTCCCCACGAGGCAATCGCCAGCAATTTCGAGTCAGGTGAGTAGGAAAGAGCGACCACATCTCCCGAATAATGCCCACCGAGTGCCATCAGAAGTTGTTCGGCTTCGGCGTCCCAGATCGAAGCCGTCCCGCCGACATTGGAGAGGTCTTCGGCACGGCGCGTTCCTACCGCCACCTGTTTGCCGTCTGGTGACACCGAAAGCGCCACTACGCCGCGCCCCTCTTCGTCCAGCACCCCCCGCGTCTGCTTGAAGACAAAGGGCAGTGCCATCATCATGCCCCCCAGCAAGATTGAACAGACCGCAAGTCCTGCACCGGAACCTCCCAACTTCGAGGATTTTTTGATTGCGATTGCCCCGCAAAACCAGGCGACCAAGCCCCCTAAAATACGAAATCCCGGCAAGATCGCAATTAGCGCGAAGGAAAGTGCCGTCCACGCCCAGCGATTAGAGGGAAGGGCAATCGTAGGCGTGGAGGAAGTGACGGAGCCAGCGGGGGGAGCCGAGTATGCCCAGGGGCCTCCCATGACTCCGGTAGAATTTGCGCTTGCGGAAAGCCCTGCGGAGACAGGCGCGAGACCGTATTGAACCGCCCCTGCTCGTTGCGGAATCGGGAGGTTGTAGGGTGTCGAGGGGCGCATTTCGACTTTCACTTCAGGGCTTTTCTTGCGGGGGGCTTTCTCCAGATGCTTGCCCTTCTGCACATCGGACGGCGAGGGGAAAGGATCACGCCCCCCCAATCGAGTCGCCCGCTCACACCAGGGACACGTCTCCAGCAAAATTCCGTAGCGATGTTGCGGATTGACGCGGCAAGTCAGAAGAGAGGCTTCGGCTTCAGCGAGGGCGTCGCGCCATTCGTCGGCGGTTGGACGAGACACCGGGTGCAAATGTCCCTCCTCAAAACAGCGAGAGAAAAGACGTTGCAGTCGCGGGTGAACCATTGTGTAGGGAGGCGCAAACGGCATCGGTTTGTAGGGGACAGGACGGCTCCCATAAACAAAGTGTCCCTCACGAATGCGCTCATCGTAGGCGGGAGGATCGCCGGAACCCGCATAAATTCCCGCGAAGGGGTGCGTCCCCTCCATGAGCAGTTGAAAAATGAGAACTCCCAACCCGAACAGGTCATGCTCCGGTTTTCGCTCGATCTCGGAGAAGGTTTGCCCCTGCAACTCCGGTGGCGTAAACTCCATTTTGCCGACGGAACACCGAAAAATCTCTCCTGAAACGGGGTCTCGTACCTGAAACGAATCGGTATCCACAAGAGTGACAAGCGCGGTTTCCGTCACCAGAATATTAGATTCGTTTACATCGCCGATCACGTAGCCACGCTGATGCAGGGCACGAACAGCGGAAGCGAGATTACGCGCCGTCCGGTGAAGATAAAAGTAATTGGAAAGAGGATAAGTCGTGCGCCGCGTGGACGGATTGTAAAACGAAAAAACAGGCGATCTCTGATGCACACGCGGCATGATAAACCCGGCGACTTCACGGGAGGAGACGGTATGCAGTAAGTCGAGGGGCCAGGCAATCGAGAGGGTTTGATTTCCCTGAGAAGCGGCGGGGTCTTCCGGGGGATTGGCGAGCATGGCGGACAATTTTCGGGCGCGGGTAGGGTCGGACTTATGATAAATCTTAGCGACTTGCTCCGGTGAAGTCGGGAGGGCATAAACTTTCGCTTCACCTCCTGCCCCCAACAGAAACTTTTCGCTCAACAGAATTGATTCGCCGCCCGTTTTTCGCTCAACTCGCACTTGCCTTGCCTCCTCTCTTAGTTTACCCCACCCGATCCTACTAAATTCCGGCTATTACAAGCGAACGAACTGTCGCAAAGTGATTGCTTGCTCAATCTCTAATTACGTTTTTTCGCAACATAAAGGAACCTGCCCTTAATACCGATACGTCCTTCTGTTGTCTACGAATAAGTAGGCACTTTTTCAGTATCGAATTAATTACAACACAATGGAGTCACGGAAATGGCAAACAAAAAGACAGCCGGTCAATCTAATAAAGGCGGCGATCAAGAGGTAAAAAGTGTGCAGGGCGGAACGCATGAGCAACACGTAGAGGCGGGGCGACAGAGTCACAAAAACTATCCTGCGGCAGACAAGCATCACGAGGCGGCTTCCCGCCACGAGTCGGCGGCGCACAGTCATCGTCAGGCAGCCCATTCTCACGAAGAAGATGATCACGAGACAGCACAATCTCACTCCACAAAGGCACAGGGTCATTCCATTCGTGCCCGTAAAACCTCCGAAGATGCCCACGACACCTCACGCGGCAGACAAAGCGGCAAAGACTCCGGTAGCTCCAACGGCACCGGAAAGGGAACTCAGGGTGGTTCTCCCGAACAACACGCAGAAGCGGGTCGCAAGGGCGGTAGCAAGTAGGTTTGATCGGCAAAATCAGCCTGTAGATTAGAGAGAGGGAGAAGAAACAATAGGGTTTCTTCTCCCTTTTGTTCTGAGTTGTCTTTTCTCTTCTGCATTTTCCTCATCTCCGCAAAGTACTCAGTGACGAATAAACGAAACCGTCCCCGACTTATAACCGTACCCCTGCACAAGACCTTAGAGCGGATTGCAACAAGAGGAGACAAGACAATAACGAAACTTTTAACGAATTTGAGCGGGCAGACAAAGAAGAGGTCAGGCAGAGGGCTTGCCGGAAAACTGAGCGGATTGATCGGCGTCCTTCTGCTCGGATCGCTGACGGAGACTGCGTTTGCACAGGCTCCCCTGCTCAAAGACGATTTCGAAACGGAGAAATTGGAATGGGCAGGTCTGGGAACCTCGGCGAAAGTGGAACGTGTGACAGGGGCGGGCAAGACAAAGGGCGGAGCGGGAGCATTACAATTTCGCTATCGTGTCGAGGGCAAAAAGTCCGCAACTACAAAGCCGGAAACTACCGAAGCCGCCGAAATCAAAAAAGATAAACCGCAACCGACAGCACCCTTTGATATTTTGTTTCGTGCTGTTTCTGTCGGGCAACTGGCAAATATGAATGCCTTAAAATTCTCCGTGAAAACGGAGATTGACACTCCCCTCGTCGTTACAATGACCGAAAAAGACGGAGGACGCTACCTCACGATGCTCTGGATTCCGAAAGGCGAATGGCAGGAAGTCACCGTCACCCCCGATGAATGTTGGCTCGCCGACAACAAAGACGACCCTAAAGACCCTGACGGCAAACTCGATCCTGACAAAATCGAAAACATCGCTCTCGCGGACCTCTCCTGTGTGTTTGCACCGGAACTCAGTGCCCAGGAGAACGGCGGTATTCCTGTCTCTTCGCTTCATCTCGGCGAACACACGATCCTCATAGACGACTTTATGGTTAGCGGGGGATCACCCTTGACGCCAAAGCGCGACGAACTCGCCATTGATCCCTTTAATCAGGATTTGCTACGGTGGTTTGCGCTTGGCGATGTACAGATGCGTCTCGACAAGGCTTCCCCCCTTAAGACCCCCGCTTTTCGTGCCGATTACAAGCAGGGAGACGGCGGGTATGTTCTCTTCGTCAAAAACACACGCGGTATGAAAGCTACCTCTGCCGATAGCCTTGTTCTCGACCTTGCCTCCACCAAAAGTTGCCGCCTTATCTTTATGCTGGAAGAGAAAAACGGATCGAAGTATTCCTTCACGCTGGCGGTTCCGGGCGATAGTGAGCCTTACCATCGAGTAGTCGAATTCTCCGAGTTTGCCGCCGCTGAGGGTGTGAAAGACGACAATGACCGCCTCGATCCCCTCCAAGTAAAAACCCTGACGATCACCGATGTGCTGGGAGCCTACGGCATCGCCAAGCAGAAAAACACGCTATGGATCGGTCCCATTCGTTTGCAACCCGCCCCCAAAAAATGACAATGTGAGATGCAGTTTACTGATTCTCTCTACAGGGTAGAGAGAATCTTTCAATTTGGAAAGACCTCTTCATTCCCTTTGCTTACGTTCTCTCTCAAAGCACTGCCTCTTCTCCGGGGGTTGAAAGCCCCCGGCAGAAAAAACGGGCGTCTTCCAGACGCGCAATCCTTTTGTTCTCTCCGTTTTCTGTCCCTTCGGGAGCGGAATTATCAGAGTTTAGGTGAAGCATATGCCTTTGTGTTGCGTCTGAAAGACGCTTGCTCTTATTGCCGGGAGTTTTCAACTCCCGGTCAGAGGGTCATCGCGCGTCACCTTATCTGTAGAGGTCACCAACGGCGATAAAGAGACCGAAAGAGAGGAATCAAAATGTCCCGCTTAAACAATGTTCATCCCGGTGAGGTGCTTCTCCATGAGTTCCTCAATCCTCTGGAAATCACCGCCTATCGTCTTGCCAAAGGAATCTGTGTTCAACAAACGCGGATCGAACAAATCGTGGATGGCAAGCGTTCGATCACGCCTGACTCTGCGATTCGTCTTGGACGCTATTTCGGAGTGACGCCCCAGTTCTGGCCTAACCTCCAACAAATGTACGACTTTGAACAAGAAGAAAGCCGAGCGGATCGCAAAGCAGAGTACGAAAATATCAAGGTCTGTGAGGCTCTTGCACCCTACTCCTGATTTTTGATCAACGGATACGACTGACAAGAATAGTTTCGTCTAAATCTTCGACTTTCATTCTGTACTGACCCCTTCCCCAAATCCTGGACTAAAATAACAGGGGCAGGTCAAGCAACATCACCCCGGCGATGATAATACTATCTTGCGTTTGCGTGAACAGTTGGATCGCCACAAATCACGGATGGCTCATCTGGAAAGTCCAAATGACTGATTTACCTCTTTCCTCCTTCCCTAAATCCTGTGATTTCTCCTCAGCATCTACTCACCCCTTCCTTTTCCCGCGTCGGGTATAATAACCCGTGCAAAGCGAGAAGAGAGGTATTGCCCGTCATGCGGTTTGATTTTTTTAAGAAGGCGTTTCAGAAAATTGATCAGTTGGTCACGGGGCGTGGACGCATTGACGAAGCACTCTTTGAGGAACTGGAAGAAACGCTTATCCAGAGCGACATTAATATCCACACCACCGGGCGACTGCTCAAAGTCCTGCGGGAAGCCGTGCAGGACGAACGCATGATCGGGAGTGATCAGGTGATGGCGCGACTGAAAGCGGAACTCACCGACATTCTTGCGATGGGCGGCTCTGCGGATCGCTACGCCCTTAAAGTCGGCGAGAAGTCCCCCACCGTCTATCTCATTGTGGGCGTGAACGGCGTCGGCAAAACCACCACGATTGCTAAACTCGCTTATAATCTCACTCAGCAGAAAAAACACGTCATTCTTGCCGCAGGAGACACGTTTCGAGCCGCCGCCATAGATCAACTCGAAATCTGGTCTCACCGCGTAGGAACCGAACTGATCAAGCATAAAGAAGGCTCCGATCCCGCCTCTGTCGTCTACGACGCGATCAAAGCCGCCAAAGCCCGCCACGCCGATTATGTCATCGCCGACACCGCCGGACGCCTTCACACCCGCCTCAACCTGATGGAAGAACTCAAAAAGATCAACCGAATCACCGAACGTGAACTGGGACGCCCTGCCGATGAAACCCTGCTTGTTCTCGACGCCACCACCGGGCAAAACGCAATCAGTCAGGCGAAAGAGTTTATGAAAGCCGTGCCGCTCACCGGCATTTCCCTCTCCAAACTCGACGGAACCGCACGCGGCGGAATCGTCATCACCATTGCAGACGAACTTAAACTTCCGATCAAACTCATCGGAGTGGGCGAGAAACAAGGCGACCTGCTCCTTTTCGACCCCGTCCGCTATGTCGAAAGCCTCTTTGAGTGATTCTCCTTCACTCTCTATGCACAACCCCGTAACTTCACTGCATTTTAACAAAAACTGTCGTTTATACGGTGGGGTCAAGACCTGTAGCCGCAGAAGCTTGTGATATAATACGCAGGGGTATGGCTTCAGCAGTCCTCGAATGACCGCCCCTCAGCATCTCATCTCACAGATTGAGAAAACAGGTTCTCCGCCTGCGCTCTAAAAATCTCCTCCGCCGTGTTTGTAGTTTCACACAGGCAGATCAATTTTAATGAAGGACGACCAACGCAATGCGAATGGTTTCCGAGATCATGCAAACCGATGTCGCCTGGGTGAACCCGAATCATAAGGTTCGTTCTGCGATTATTCTTCTCAAGGGGCATAATGTGAGTAGCCTTCCGGTACTGGAAGGAAGACAACTCGTCGGTTCGTTACACGCACGAAATTTACTGGGCATCGGAGATCGTGTCAGCGTTTCCGATGTAATGGAGCGTGACGCCGTTGCCGTTCCCATGACTTCTACCGTGCGCGAGGCCGCCGAAGTAATGATGTTGAGCTGGCGAGAGCGATTGCCCGTCGTCAACGAAGAGGGCGATCTCGTCGGGTTTATTTCTCATCAGGACTTGTTGTCCGAACTGCGCCGTCCCTCCGATCCGCTTACCGAATTGCCCTGGTCGGACACGATGCGCGAATGGGCTATCGAGCAACTTCACGCCTCCCACGAAATCACGATTATCTTTATTGATGTGAACGATTTTGGGCTGTTCAATAAACGATTCGGTCATGTAGTGGGTGATATGGTTTTGCAAAATGTTGCAAATCTGTTGCGTGATCTCTCCGATAAGGAAACCGATCTGGTTTGCCGCTACGGAGGAGACGAGTTTTGTATCGCCACACTTCGCCACGCCACGGAAGCCTCTATTTTTGCGGATCGGATCGAGCGCGAAGTCGCCTCTCTTCGCCTTGTGGAAACGGATTCCACCCGGATCAGTGTCACAACCGGGCTACGCGGGGGACGCCGTACCCGTGAGCGAGAGACGATTCACTACGCTGCCACCCTTAATGATCTGATCAATCTCGCTTCTCGCGACTGCATTTTGCGGAAGCAACAAGAGGGCGTTTTCGATGAGTCAGGGGAAGATCTGGGAGAAGCATCGAAAGTCAAATCTCCAACCCTGGCTGTGGTTTCAGAAACTAATCCGAGCAGTGCGGAAGCGGAGAAAGCACTGTCCTCTCGTGAAGGTGGCGGCAAAATTGAGTTGACGGACGTTCAAGCGCAACGAAGCAATGGAAACATTCTGGTGCAGGTTGGTCTGCGTGTGTTACCCCGCAACGGCGGGAACAATGGGGGCATCAACCTTTCAGCGGGATCGTTGATGCTGGAGCCTGTGGAGGAAATTGATGAAGGGGGAGAGCCACTAACAGCCTCCGAAACGCACGCGGGCAGTGAGGTAGAACTGCGAAAACTGGTGGTTGATGCAACAGTGACGGCACTTAAAAAACTTTTGCCGCCCGATTATGACCTGAACATTCTGGAAGTAATCGTCAACGGAACCGCTGACGGACGTGATCTGGTAACGGTACACGGCTATTTCACAACCCCGGAAGGGCGTCGTCCTATTTCAGGCTCCGCTTTTTTGCAGGGAAGTGATGTCCGCCCAATGGCAGCGGCAACGCTCTCTGCAATCAACAGACAAATGGAACCCTTTCTCGCCCGTCTTCTGGAAGGTGAGAAAGGAAAATAGAACCGATCAAGAGAAAACCGAGGCTAACCCTTTTTAACGGCGATTGCTTCAATTTCTACCTCAACATCAAGGGGTAAACGAGCCACCTGCACACAACTACGAGCGGGCTTCACGTCTCCGAAATAGCGGGTGTAGACGGCGTTCATACGAGAAAAGTTTTCCATATCCGCCAGAAAAACAACGACTTTGACGCAGTGTTCCAGATCGCTTTCCGCCGCCTTGAGAATACGCTCTATGTTGAGAATGCACTGCTCCGTTGCCGCCTCGAAATCATCTCGAATCACCTCTTTCGTGTCCGGCTTCATCGGGATTTGCCCGGAAACGAAGATAAAATCTCCAATCGCAATGCCGGGTGAATAGGGTGCGCCTTCGACCCGTGAGCCTGCGTGAATGGCGGTTTTTTTCATGGAAATCAATTCTCCTTTTGCATTAGAAAATGAGGGACGGTCTTTTGGTTTTGCGGGACAGCAACAAAAGAGGGATCAATCAGGCGGCAAAAGAGCCTCGCACATCACGGTATCGGTATCCCTGTAAGCGGGAACGCACCCGCACAAAAACACGAGATCAACGCTTCCCGTGTTGCGAATTTGATGCTTCGTACCCGCCGGAATTGCGATGCCGTCTCCTACAGTGACCGAGTGGGTTTCCCCTTCGACTGCCATTAGCCCCGTACCCGAAAGCAAATAGTACCACTCTTCCGTTTGGGGGTGGAAATGCGCTTGAGTTTCGCTTCCTGGTTCGAGAGTTGCTTCCGCAAGACTCTGCGTCTCCAGTGAAGAGTTGCGCGGTGCGAGAATCTCGCGAATGGTGGAGCCGTCCTTTGTCGTAAAGGCAAGGACGGCATCTCGGTTAAGAATGTCCATAGCGAAACGTATTCTACCTCGTTCTGTTAAACAGGGCTTTTTGCACGGCTTCCTGCAATCCGGCTCCACGTAGTTCATCGCCCTTGGCAAGAATAAGTCCAGTGTCACCGTCCACCAGAAAAGCGGAGGGAAGTGACTCAATCCCATAGAGTTTCGCAATTCCGGCATTGACGAATTTCCCGTCGTAGATCACATCCCAGGTGATGCCGAGTTCCTGCATAAATTTCTGGACGGAGGCACGTTGATTGACTTGATCGAGAGAAACACCCAGAATCTCAAAACCACGGGAATGATACGCTTCGTAGACTTTGACGGTGTTCGGCAATTCCGCTTGAGCGTCCGGATCCCAACTTGCCCAGAAGTCGAGCAAAACGATTTTGCCTCGGTAGTCGTCAACGAAAGAAACACTTCCGTCCAACGTATCCGCGTCAAATTCGATGATCGGTGCGCCGACTTTCAAGTCTTTGGCGGAACCTGTCCCCTGAAATTTCTTGCCTCCCGCTTTGCGGAGCGTGAGGCGCGTTCCTTTAGGATCAATGGCGCGAACCCGATACTGTCCACCATAGATGCGTATGAGTTTGGCGGCGTCGTAGGCTTCCTTCTCAAAGTCGAACTTGCCGTCCAGATTGCGGTCAATCAGGATCGTCACTTTGGCAGGTTCATCTTCTTCGTGATCGAAAACATCGAATCTGGCATCTACGTTTTGATCAACGAGGGCAACCGGGTACGATTTCTTGCCGTTGGTAATCTTGCCGAGACGACTGTAACCCCGATTATAGGACAACTGCCCCTCGGAGTAACTAAACTGGAGTGCCGAGGGAACATCAGCACCGCGTCCGGCGATATTATAGTGGATTGTGAGTGCAACAGAACCAACAAAAGCAGGTGCTTTTTTCTCGGTATCTTTCTCTTTATCCGCTTTCTCTTTCGCACCATTTCCTCGCACTTTGCTTTTCACGGGAGGGGGGGGAAGCGTCAGCGAAATGGCGGTCTCATCAGACAGATCACCGTTTCCATTTGTATCCACGTAAAGACGAATTCTGCCGGTGCCTTCGGGAACATCGAGCGCGATCAAAACTTGATTGTCTTTTGCATCACCGAGTTTAAGGGTTCCGTATTGCGGCTTGCCGATAAATGCCGGGGTAGACTTTACGCCATCGGGCTTTGTAGGACTCAGCACGATTTTCTGAGATTTGGTCGCCGGGATCACGTCGGTAATTACCGGGGAGAGCGTGGTAATGATCACTTCATCGGCATGGACAAGTGGCGCGAAGAGCGTAGTTCCGGCAAGAGCGGCAAGCGTAAACAGTGAGTTGCGGTTCATAAACGTCTTTGTGCCTCCTGTGGGGCGAACAAAACGGCGAGCGATGGTGTCTTTCGTCAAGACGGGTTTTCGGGTACCATTATACCCGAAAAGTCTTTGTATTTTGCAAGGCAGAGCAATGAGTCGCGTCGCCTTTTAATCCCTGCTCTCTTTGAAAATCTGTGAATAAAACTCTCTTCCGTATTTCTCTGTCCTTTCTTCTTTGTGCCTCTGTGTCTCTAACGCAGTGGGTGGTTGATTTCCCCCATTGCATCTTCGTGTCTGGTTAAGGAGTATTGCCGTGAACATCGAAAACTGGCCCCGTTGTCCCGAAGCCGCAAAGTGGTTTGAGGAGCAATTTTCCACGTTTGTGGTTGCCAATCCACCTGTCGGTGAACTCGCGGCAAAATTTTACGAAGTGGCGGGAGTCCGATTGCAAAATCTGGTGGATCACTGGGTTTTGCCGCAAAGTCAATCCCTCACCGAAACGCTTTGCGCTCTTGGTCTGGAGCCAATTACGATGCCCGAAGGCGACGTGATTTACCGACACCCCGGCGCACGGTTGCCCGGTGTCCGTATGAAATCAAAGCGAACCATCCCGCTTCTCGCACTCGGCGTAGAGAGTATTGAGCGATTTGCCGAGTGCAATGGTCTGAGACTAGACGCTGTTCATGGCGACTCCGACTCGGCTTATCGTTGCGGACACCTCACGCTCGGTCACGGGGAACTGATGCCTATCGAGCGCAACGGCTACAACGGCTTTGCACCCGCCACTCTTTCGGAAACGGAAATCTCCAATCTTGCCACAGTGCGAAAAATGTTTATGGAGCGTGACCGAACCGGAGCCGAAGTTGCCGTTCTCCAGAACGCGCACCGCCTTGCGAAAGCGGCGATCTCGCTTGTCGGGCGAGATCGTGCCTGTGACGAATTCTTTGCGGCGGAACGAAACTACTATCTGACCCGCAATCACGCCGCCCGGTTGCAGTATGCTCGTCAGAGATCGCTCGGTTTCGACTGGGCAAACCACGATCACCACACGTACCGTAGCACCCGCGAGGGTTTCCGCGCCTTAATCGGGCTGTTTGTGACTCTCGGCTTTGTCACTCGCGAAAAATTTTATGCGGGGGAAGAAGCGGGTTGGGGAGCGCAGGTGCTGGAACACCCGATTAGTCGCGTTGTCATTTTCGCCGATGTAGACATGGCTCCCGCCGAATTGAACGTTGAGTACGCCACTCAGGATTTAACGGTGCGCGATACTTTCGGCACGATTGGTCTCTGGTGCGCCCTGCACACCTCGTCAATTGCGGAGGCGGGAATGCACCACCTCGAATGTGAGTTTGATTTCACGAAAGCAGACACTCTGCACCGAGAGAGCGGAGACGGAATGATGAACCCCTTCACCGATCTGCCGATGTTGAAGCAAGCCTTCACGACTGCCGAACTCTGGAAGGTTTCGCCGGAGCGAGTCGCCCCTCTCATCGAGCGGGGCTATGTGACGGCGGAGCAGGGAGAGCGATTTGTTAAGATTGGCGCGCCGGGAAGTCATCTCGAAATTCTTCAGCGTTGGGAGGGTTTTAAGGGCTTCAACAAAACCGGGGTTTCACATATTATTCGCGAGACGGACGCCAGAAATTAATACGACTATAAAAGAGGCGGAAGACAAAAACAAAGTCACCGTATGCCATTTCTGGTACACGGTAACTGAGAAAGCGGTCTGTTCAGGACAAACCAGAGGGAGCGGGGATCAGACTCGAACTGATGACCTTTGGGTTATGAGCCCAACGAGCTACCAACTGCTCCACCCCGCATCAATGACCTTAGTATCCCACAGGTTCGATCAATTGTCAAGGGAAAACCTACTATGGTTGCAGAGAACTCGTTCTTATCCCTGACCTCACTTGTCTCCCCTTCCCCCGAAAAGTCAAGGAAAGAGAACCTCACGTAAAGACACAAAGGCGCAAAGGGAAGCGGGGAAGTCGAAATAGGAGCAAGGAAAATCTTCAACTCAGCACTTAATCCTTAACACTCTCCCCTCGCTGTTTCTGAGAGCACAACAGTCGGCATAACGCCACCGCATTACGCCCCTCATTTTTGGCACAGTAGAGGGCTTTATCGGCTTCCGAAACAAGCGTGGAGCCGTCGGGAGTTAGTAGGTTAAAAGTGGAAATTCCAAAACTCGCCGTCACCGGACGCTCTGTCCAAAAGGCGGTCTCGATAGCCATACGAAACCGCTCTGCCGCATGAGTGGCTCCGTCCGCATCGGTCTCAGGTAACAAAATCACAAACTCTTCCCCTCCGTAGCGAGCCACCAGGTCAACTGTGTGAGCGACCTCCTGCAACACCTGCGCCACCTTTTTCAGCACGATATCCCCGGCAGGATGACCGAACATATCATTGTAGAACTTGAATTTGTGGTAGCACCACACTAAACGGTGAAGAGTTGGTTTTGTTCTCTTCACCCTGACAAAAGTTG
>JACMPS010000309.1 GCA_014377395.1 Chthonomonadaceae bacterium | reverse complement strand
GTCCCGTCCCGTTCTTTGCGTCGGCGTTCTGGGAAATGATGCAACCTGAGCCGACCAAAAAGTGAATTGATCGCCTCGCCTCCCAGTTGAAAGGCGGGGGAAATTCCTTCTCTCGCTATTCGTTCAAGCGTTCGCCGTAAAGGTACCGATTGCGTACCTTGCGATAAAAAGAAGTGCGCTCCTGCACCAGCAGATGCGTGACATACTCGGCACGGCGCACCCGAATTTCATCGCCACTGAGCAACGCAAACGGGTCTACGCCGTCCACCGCAAAAATCATGCCCTCTTCGTCGGATTGTACTTCGATTCCAATTGTCTCATCGCCCGGAACCACCATCGGGCGGGCACTCAGCGTATGCGGACAAATCGGCACAAGGATCAGCGCATTGACGGTCGGCATCACGAGTGGCCCCCCCGCAGACAGTGCGTAGGCAGTGGAGCCCGTAGGAGTAGCGATAATGATTCCGTCCGCCGGATAAGTTGCAAAGGGTGCGCCTCCAAGCCAGGTTCGCAACTGCAACATCTGTGAGATTCCGCTTTTTACGAGCGCGTCATTCAGCCCCACCTGCGAGTAAACAAGTTCGTCCCCCCGAAACACCTCCGCGTGAAGCATCAGTCTTTCTTCAACGGCGACCTCCCCTCTCAGTGCCAGTTCGAGCGTGGTGAACAGGTCTTCCGGGTGCGTCTCGGCGATAAACCCGAAACGTCCCATATGCACCCCTAAGATCGGAACACCGCAGGGAGCCACAAGACGCGCCGCCGTCAAAATGGTGCCGTCTCCCCCCAACGTGATCACCAGTTCCGTCGTCTCGAACTCTGCGGCGGAGCAACCGAGCGAAGGTAATCCGAGACGTTGCGAGGAGATAAGATCGAGGCGTACCCCGATGTCACGCTCATCGAGCCACGAGATCACTTTGGTTGCAAATTCCCAGGCTTCACGCCGGGTACGATGAACGATAATGCCGACATGACGTTTCACAGGCGACTTCCTTACAGAATTTTGCAGAATCAGGTGATAGATTGGGAGCGATCCTCAGAACGATTGGTAGGATCGAAAAACTTTTGCTCAAGGGTTCTCAACGTGGTTGATTCGTGATCATTTGTGATAAAATGGATTCACGCTTCGCGCGCTGTTTTGTCTGCCCCGTTGCAACGTTTCCACAGATTACCCTAAAATGCCGCCGACTTCGAGAAATACGCCCGGAAAAGGCGGTTTATCGTTGTTGCCCCCTCCCGGAGACGTTTTCCGGAGAAAGACGCTCATGGCTCTCACTCAAAACACGCCCAGTCCCCCTTCACGCTCACGCAAAACACCCTCCCCCGACGACAAAATCCGTATAGGGATCATCGGGCTTGCAGGACGCGGATTTGACTATCATCTAAAGACTTTCAGCGAATTTCCCGATGTCGCGATCACGGCAGTTTGTGATGTGCGGGGCGAATTTGTCGAACGCGCAATCGGTGAACTCGCAAAATCCAATCCCGATCATCCGGCAAAAGGCTACAAAGATTACGAGAAACTGCTGGAGCAGAAAGATTTGGATGCCGTTATCATCGCCACGCCCCCCCACTGGCACGCACTCATGGCAACCGCCGCAATGGAAGCGGGAAAAGATGTTCTCTGTGAAAAGCCGATGAGTCGCTTTCCGATGGAAGCCCTGATGATGGCGAAAGGAGCCGTTCGCTTTAAGCGGGTCACGCAGGTAGGAACGCAGGTTCATGCCACGGAGAATTATCGGCGCGTGGTGGATGTAGTGAAGTCGGGAGTGCTGGGGAAAGTCACTGCGATTCGTAATTTTTGTACGATGAACGATGACTCAGAAGGGCTTGGTAGCCCTGAGTCAACTGAGCCTCCCGCTGACCTTGACTGGAATCAGTGGTTGGGACCCGCGCCGCAAGTCCCTTACAATGAAGGGCGATTTCGAGACGGAATGCACCGCTATTTCAAGGATTACGTTGATTCGTGGCTTCACGAATTGGGACCTCACATCGTGGATTTGCCCGTGTGGGCGGCAGGATTAGGGCAACCCCTTTCCGTGACGGCGACGGCGGGACGCTACGGAACCGAGAGCATCGCGGACGTGCCGGACACAATGGACGTGATCTGGGAGTACCCCGATTTGCTGATGACATGGACAATGTGTCAGGCAAACCGCTTTCATTTCGGAGTAGGGAAGGCAGGGGGCGGACGGCGAATCGGCGTGATTTTTCAGGGAACAAAGGGAACCTTAGTCGCCAATTATTCGCTCTGTGAGTTTTACGACAATGACAACAAACTCGTTGATCTGTCCAAACTCGACATCCCGGAAGTCACTCCGAAATCTCCTGGACACGAGCGTGAGTTTCTCGATTGCATCCGGTCACGCAAAGAGCCGTCGTGTAGTTTCGTCAATCATTTGCCGCTTCATGTCGCGCTCAATCTGGCACACGTTTCCCTTAAATTAGGGCGCAAATTGCAGTGGGACTCCGAGAAGTTCGTCATTCCCAAAGACAAAGAAGCAACCGAAGCCCTGACACCAAAGTACCGGGGAAAACTGAAGTTGCCGAGTTACAAAGGGAAATTGTCATAGTTGAGTGTGACAATTCTAGAATGCTTTCTACCGCTTGTCAAGGATTCGAGCGAACTGTTTTTGTTATTCTTTCGTGTCCCATATCCAAAGGCAGTTCAGCCTCTCTTCTCAACACTTAATACTTGACACTCAACACTCAATTCGCAACCCGTCGTAGGCGAGTTCGACATTGAAGGGCAATTCCGCGTTGGTGCGCTCATGCTCGAAATGGTGAGAGAGGTGGGTGAGATAGGCGCGTTTCGGCTTTAGTTCGGCGATGGCGTCGAGTGCTTGATACAACCCGAAATGGGTAGGGTGTGGCTCGTAGCGCACTGCGTCCATGAACAGCAAATCGAGGTCGCGCAGTGCCTCTTTTGCCTTGTCGGGAATGGTGGAGACATCGGTAACATAACCGAAAGAGCCGCCTGTTTTCGGGTCGTCAAAGCGAAAGGCTTTGACGGGCAATTTCCCATGAAGCACATCGAGCGGGCGAACGCGCAAGCCGCACAGCCTGAAATCACTTTCCAGATCGTGAAGCATGATGCGGGGCTTTCCGCCTCCGGTCTGCGTCGGCTTAAAAATGTAATCGAAAACGCGCCGAATATCGTCCTGCACACCTGGTGAAGCATAAACGGGCATTTCTCGGTCGGCAAGATCGTTGAAGCGGCGCAAGTCATCCAGTCCAAATAAATGATCGGCATGAGAATGAGTCATCAAAACGGCTTCGACGTGCATCACCTCAAACGTCAGCGATTGCAACCGTAATTCCGGCGTTGTGTCCACCAGAATTGTGCCTTCGCTTCCTGTCACTGTGACAGAGGGGCGAAACCGCTTGTTTTTCGGATTTTGGGAGCGGCACACTTCGCACTCGCATCCGATCATCGGAACCCCGTGTGACGTGCCACTTCCAAGCGTTAAAATTTCCATAAACTCATCATTCTTCTTAAAATTATTTCTAACCGGTATAAGTGTCAGGGACTAGTAACTCCCTTTACGTAAGGGGAGAAATTAAACCACCCGCTTCGCTAGAGAGCACAGAGGTACAGAGAAAGACGGAGAGAGGAAAAAGAAGAGGGCATTTGCCTTTGCTCCCCTCTCCCGGATTTTGGGGGAGTCCCCATTGGTCAAGATCAGGGTGGGGGCGAGTTTACTTCACCTCAACACTCAAATACCTCCCCTTTTCTCTAACCCCTAATTCCTATCTCTCTAAGCCCTATATTGCTATGGTGCGCCCTTCGGTAGCGGAGCGGTAGGCGGCTTCGATCACGCGCACGACTTCCGCGCCGTGTTCACCTGTCGAAAGAAGTTCGGTTTCACCTAGAATTGCCTCGACGAAGTTCCCGATAGGCGTTCCCGGTGGAGGCGTGTCGGCTTCACAAAACGTGACTGCCTCTTTCCCATTGATCAAAACCGTCGTGTCGAATGCGAAATCGTCAACCGTGATTGTGCCATTGGAGGCACCAAACGTGTTGCGGACTCGTCGCCCGCCGGACTTGCTGTCTCCCAGTGAAACCAGTGTGACCAACGCGCCATTTTCCATTTCCAGCGAGAGCGAGACGCGCATATCCATGGGAGTTACGTCCATAAGAGCCGTCACACGCTGTACCTTCAGACCCGTCACGAACAGCAATTCCGAGATTAAATGCGGACCGCCGTCCATGAAATAACCGCCGCCATTTTGTGCGGGATCAGAGCGATACATCGTGGGAAGGACAACACCGGGCAGATTTTCCGGGGCGGGTGCCTGCCCGAAAACATATTCCGCGTTACCTGTCCAGAACAGAGCCGCACACTCCAGTTCACCGATCGCGCCGCTAAGGAACACGTCCCGGATTCGGTGGCAGTGTGACCAGTAGGGCGGGTTGACCGCAACCGCCAGTTTCAGGTTTTTCGATTTTGCGAGGGACACTAGTTCGTCGGCATCTTCCGAGCGGATCGTCATCGGCTTTTCGATGAGGACGTGTAGCCCTTGTTCCAGTGCTGCCTTCGCCTGTGCGTAGTGCAGATTATTGGGGGTAGCGATGAGTACCGCATCGAGAGATTCGCGCTCCAGCATTTCCTCGTAGTCGGCGTAGGCGTGTTCCGGCAAGACCTCAAAGCGTTTGCAAAGCGTTTCCCTTGCCCCGGCATCGCGTCGGCAAAACGCCGCCAACAGGGTGCGAGGGTGCGCCATTGCGTCGGGCATATGCCGCCGTGAAGCGAACCACCCCGCGCCGATCACCCCTAATCTTACCTTTTGGTCTATGTAATCTGTCTCGATTGTCATTCCATCGCTTTCGCTTTTCTGCAATTCCCTTATCCCTTTTCCTTCACCAATGCACCGATTATCGCATCGAGGTCATAAGAAGGATCGTAACCCTGCTGGTACTTAACGACTTCGCCTTTTTTATTGATGATCACCATTGTGGGCAGTGAGGTCCAGTGATATTTTTCATTCAGATCGGGTTGATCGAGAAAGTACAGCAAGGGGTACGTAACGCCGAGGTCTTTTGCGACAACCGGAACGAGTTTACGCCGATCTTCTAGGTCTGTGGAAATGCCATAGACTTCCACACCGTCCGCCTTCCAATTCTCGTAGATTTTCGAGAGGTGAGGCATACTTTGCTTGCAGGGTCCACACCAGGTCGCCCAGAAATCAAGCACAATCACCTTGCCGCGCTTTTCGGAAAGACGTACCACGGGTTCACCCGGATTGCTGAGCGTCATATCGGGTGCAAGTGATCCGTCTTTGACTGCGGGAGGAGTGTAAAACATCATGCGTCCCAGAACTGCCAGAATAATAGCAATGAGGGAAACCGCCGGAAGCCAGGTCTTTACCGCTCCCCGTTTTTGTGTAATTGATCTCACGGAACTCACCTTTTTTCTACCGAATTTTCATGATTTTTTATTGAGGAAGAATTTCTCGCTCTTATTATAGCCTATAGCCGGGGGGAGGAGAACTTGTTGACTCACGCTACGCACTATCTGCTTTGTTGAAGGCACCGAGGAAAGCCCCCACCCTGATTTCGCCCACACAGCCCCCAACCCCAAAATCCGGGAGAGGGGAGCAGAGGCAAATGCCCTCAACTCTCCTCGCATTCCTCTGTGCCTCTATGTCTCTAACGAAGTGGGTGGTGCGTTTTCCTCCTGCATCGGGTGAGTTGTTGAGGTTTCGTTCTCCGCCTCCCTGTTTTTCAGGCAGGAATTTAGCCGCTTTCTCGCGTAATAAACCTCAGTCGAAAAGACAATGATCTTTAGGAGAGTAACCCGTGAGCAACGAACTGAATTTTGATTTGCTGAAAAAGATTTGTGAGACCCCCGGCGTTTCGAGCCGTGAAGACATCATCCGCACCCTGATCGCCGGGGAATTGCGCCCTCTTACCGACAGCCTCAGTGCCGACACGATGGGCAACCTGATCGGTGTGAAAAACGGCGAACCCGGTGCGCCCCGCGTGATGATTGCCGCGCACATGGACGAGATCGGTTTTTTCGTCAAGCACATTGATGACAAAGGGTTTCTGCGGGTGATTCCGGTAGGCGGGTGGGATCCCCGCGCAATGATGGCGCAACGTGTTCTCGTGCATGGCTATGGCGGCGAAACGCTCCGAGGGGTGCTGATGCCGGGAACCAAGCCGATCCATATTCTTACCGCCGAAGAAGCCAACAAACCGCTGAAAATCGAGGATTATTTCGTTGATCTCGGAATGTCCGCCGACAAAGTAAAAACGCTCGTCGAACTCGGCGATATGGTGACGATGGACAGAACCTGCGAACGCATCGGGGACAACATTACCTCAAAAACATTGGATAACCGACTGAGCGTTTTTATTATGCTCGAAGCCTTGCGAAAACTCAAAGACACGCCGATTAAGTCTACGATCCTCGCGGTTGCAACGACGCAGGAGGAAGTGGGTTTGCGTGGAGCCGTAACCTCTGCCTATCATCTGGAGCCGACGATTGGGCTTGCGCTCGACGTGACGCTTGCCAATGATTTTCCTGGTGTCCCCGCTACCGAAGCCTGCACGGAACTTGGTAAAGGCACAGCAATCAAAGTTTACGACTCTTCCTTGATCTGTCACCCGAAACTCGTGCGTCATTTCCGTGATGTCGCCGAGGAAAAGGGCATCCCCTACCAACTCGAATTGATGCAACGGGGCGGGACGGACGCAGGCGGCATCCAGCGAAGTCGGGGCGGGGTTCCCTCCTTTACGCTTTCAATTCCTACACGCTACATTCACAGCGTCAATGAGACCGCACACGTTGCCGACATTCAGGCAACTATTGACCTGCTCGCCGCCTATCTGGAGGTATCGCATACACGGGAATACGGTTACTCGGTTTAGAACGAATCAGGAAGAGTGCAGGACGAAAGATAGAAAGGAAAGCCCCCTTTTTATCTTTCCAGTTCCTCTTTCAGCCAAAATTTCGGAGTCACTTGCTCTACGAGCAAACAGGAGAGTTGTTGAAATATATTAGCATCGTCCTACTCTGTATTCTGGTGGCAGTCGGTTATGGCATCGTCCATGATCAGATCACCGCGCATCTGTGCGTTGAGTATTTCACGATTGGACATCCCCCTGTCTTCAATACGGATAGTCCTACTCTTCTGGGATTTGGGTGGGGCATTCTTGCAACGTGGTGGGTCGGCTTGTTGCTGGGAATTCTAATGGCTTTCGCCGCTCGCTTTGGAGACCGCCCGAAACGTTCCCTCAAGTCTCTGTTGCGTCCTCTCGGCATTTTGACTTGTGTGATGGCAGGTTTTGCGGTCTTAGCGGGCGTGATGGGTTACTTTGTCGCCTCCGCACACCTCGTGTCTCTAAGGGAGGGGATTGCTTCGAGCGTCCCTGCAAATCGTCACGTTTTGTTTTTAACCGATTTGTGGATTCACCTGAGCAGTTACGGTTCGGGGTTTGTAGGAGGAGCCATTTTGTGTCGGCACGTCTGGCGTAGCCGAACGCAACCCGGCAACGATGCAGATTGAAGTCGGCTGGTAAGAGAGGTAAGAGACTATTTCGGTTGACAGGTGGGAGAAAGAGATTTCTAGCCGACAACCAGAAGAGGGAGATTTCGTTGAAAACAGCGACGTAGAAAACAAAAGGATTGAGGACAAAAACAACATCAT
>JACMPS010000308.1 GCA_014377395.1 Chthonomonadaceae bacterium | reverse complement strand
TAGGCAAGCGAGAACGACTTCGAGCCTTTCAGCGCATTGCAGACGAGCAGAGAGGAAAACTAACGATCTTTGTTCATCGTGGCTCCGAGTGGCAATGGAACACAAAGGCGCAAAAATGGGAGTTTACCACAGGGTTCAGTCATGGTCAGTTCAGCAACAGACGCGCCTCTTTTGCCACGATGACCAATCATGTTGCGCGGGTCTGGGCGCACGAACTCGCGCACACGTTTCGGTTGCCGCACACGAGCAAAGACGGCGTTGACAATCCGTCCAATCTGGTAACGGAAGCGCAAATAGGTGCCGCTTGTGAAGAGTATCTGGCGAAAGGAGGAGATCAAAATCACCCGGAGTACGCCATTGACGGGGATTATCAACTCGGTATCAAAGACACGCCTCCCGATCCCGGCTTAGGATTCTGGGGGAACTCTCGCGATCTGACACGAGTGATTCAACTTCGGCTCTCAGGGCGAAAGCCGTTTCCTCTGCTCGTCTCCCGCAATAACATTATGGGAGCAATCGCCAACTTCGGCGGTTTCTCTCCCGATCAAATTGGCGTAATGCGTCGGCGTATCGAACTCTGGAAATCGGAACTAACCAACAAGCAATGAGCCAAATCTGGCAGAACAAATTCGCCATTGACGGCTGCGCCGTTCCGAGTTCATCCCATCGCGGACAGGGACAAGTCTAGTCTGCCACAGCCAGCTTTTCGATCTGCACGAGGTTCGTATGGAAGGTAGAGCCGCCGCCCATGTCCGTCAGGCGATCCGAAGTCAGGACATTGACGTTGCGCCCTTCCGGGCTGTCCCGATTCCACCACAACGACGGACTCCATGCCACCCCCGGCTTCACATGGTCGCTCACCACAGCGGACAGTTGCACTTCTCCGCGTCCATTCCACACTTTCACGGTGTCCCCATCTTCGATGCCGCGCTCCTGGGCGTCCTGCGGATTTGTCCAGATACGCGGTTCTCGCTCACTTTTCATCAGGCTTTCCACGTTGGCAAAAGTGGAATTCAGGAAATGATGTGCGGCAGGGGAGAGCAGATTGATCGGATATTTTCGGGCGAGTTCGGGGTCCGCTTCTGCGCTTTCGGCGGGGGCGTCATGCTCAGGAAGTGGACTGTAACCGTCTCGTTTCGCCGCCTCCGAATAAAATTCCACTTTCCCCGATTCAGTTCCAAAAACAGGATTGTCTTTGTAAGGAACGAAAATATCGCTCTCCGTGCGGAGTTTTGCAAAGCCGTGTTCGAGCAGGTAATCGTAAGTAATGCCCTCCATAAATGGGTGATCTACGTTAATGGCGGCACGAATTACATCTTCCGCCGTGTCGTCAAAAACCGAATCGGTGTAGCCCATCGCCTTACCGAGTCCATTGAACACGTCGAGATTCGGCTTCGATTCTCCCAGAGGCACAATCGCAGGAAGGCATAAATTCATGTAGAGATGCCCGTAAGACCGCATCAAATCGAGTTGTTCCAATTGAGTCGTTGCGGGTAAAAGAATGTCGGCGTAGCGGGCGGTGTCGGTCATCATTTGTTCATGCACCACGCAGAACAAATCTTCGCGCTCGAATCCTTTCACGACCAGATTGCTGTTTGGCGCAACAGCAACCGGGTTGGAGTTGAACACGTAAACGCTCCTGACAGGTACATCTTGAGTTTCCGTGAGAACCCTGCCGATTTCGTTCATGTTGATTGCGCGGGGAATTTCGCGCCCGTAGTCCCGGCAAGAGGGTTCGCCGGGAAGAGGAACGAGGTCGGGACGCTTTACGGCTTGCCGATCTATTGGAAAATGCGAAGACGAGGACAGCAAAAGTCCGCCTCCCGACTTACCCCATGCCCCGATAATGGCGGGAAGACAGGCGATTGCTCGAATCATGCTCCCGCCGTTCGCCGTGCGACTCATGCCGTAGCCAAGCCGAATCGAAGAGGGTTTTTCCGTTGCATAGCGTCGTGCCAGCGTGACAATTGTTTCGGCGTCCAGTCCGGTAATCTCGGCGACACGCTCCGGTGTATACTTCGCGCAATTGTCCCGAAACTCTCGCCAGCCAATTGAGTTTGCTTCAAGCCATGCCTCATCGTGCAGATTCTCTGTGAAAATAATGTGTGCCATACCGAGGGCGAGTGCCGCATCGGTTCCTGGCTTTGGTTGAATGAAGAGGTCGGCGGCGTTGGCGGTGCGTGTCTTAAAGGGGTCAATGACAACAAATGTGCCGCCCTTTGCCTGCGCCTCCCGCACAAGGGGCATCTGATGTACATTCGTTGAGGAGAGGTTTGTTCCCCAGGCAATGATGAATTTCGAGTTTGCGAAGTCTTCCGCATCCATGCCGCCTGCCCAGCCATAAACGTAGGAGTAGCCCGCCTCTGCTGCTGAAGAGCAAATGGTGCGGAGTAGCCGGGACGCGCCGAGACGGTTCCAGAACCGTCCTTCACACGCGGTCATGGAGACAACGCCCATAGTTCCCGCATAGGAGTAGGGCAAGATCGCTTCGGGACCCGTTTCGGCGAGAATGGTTTTCCACTTCGCGGCGATTGTAGCCAGGGCCTCTTCCCAAGAAATTCGCTTGAAACGTCCCTCGCCTTTTTTGCCGATGCGCTTCATCGGGTAAAGAAGGCGGTCTTTCGAGTAAACCCGTTCTTCGTAGTGCGCCACTTTGCGGCAGAGGTTTCCGCGTGTGAAGGGGTTGTCGGGGTTGCCCGCCACCCGAATCAGTTTTCCCTCCTCAACAGTAGCAATCATGGAGCAGGTGTCGGGGCAATCATGGGGACAGGCGGTCTTGATGGTTTGGGTTTTTGGTGACATAAGTTGATCTCATAAATTGAGTTTTACGGGCATCCCGTTTGGAAAAGCAGGTTCTCGGTTGTGTCAAATTTGACGAGGACTGCACAGGACAATTCCCGCAAGGCGCATTTCTGCGTTTGTGATTACAGGCATCAAGTGCATTTCGATGTCGGGGAGAATAACTTCGATTCTCGATTGCATTTTCATCTGTGAAGGAGCATCGCCTTGAAGAGAAGCGGAGAGACGGATTTGATACAGTCTGCCTTTGGGAGTCACAAGATTGTTTTCTCTGACTAGTGTTGGAATGTACATTGAGGGATTGACTCCTTTCAGTTCCAATTTCGCCTTTTCCAGAAGAGGGTCTATGTAGTTGTAAATTGTCTCCCGGAGCGCATGAACCAGCGCAACAGCGCGTCCCTCTGAAATGGATCGAACTTCAATTGTTAGAAAAAGCGTTGCGCTATACCTTTCCATGCTAATTTTCTCCGGTGTCTGCTCTCGAAACAACCCAATTATACCAGAGAACGCAAAAACGGCGGATTAAAACCCCTCGCTCGAAAGTTCTAACCCGCCGTTCGCCAACCTAATTATTCGACAATCAGGCGTCGGGAATTGTATCCTCTTCGGCGGATTTCTCTTTGGGCAGAGTAAAACCACCTTCCATAACCGACTCGGAGACGGGGCGGCGACCTGAGGGCACTTCTCGCTCCCTTACTTGCTCCGAGAGAAGCGCGGGATCGCCGTGCTTGCCAATCGCAAAGACCGCCAGCAAATCGAAATCGGCGGGAACGTTCAAGACCGTCCTCGCTCTGTCCCGATCAAAACCCGCCATGCCATGCGAGATCAGACCGAGTTTGGAGAGTTCCAGTGTCAGGTAGCCGGAGGCGGTTCCTGCATCAAATTGATTGACGCTATTCGGTTGACCGTTCATCGTAAACGTTTTCTTGGAAATGATGAGGACCAGAACAGGAGCGGTTTTCGCCCATTCCTGATTGGCGGGAATGAGCAAATCAAGAAATTTGGCGCGGTCAGAGTCAGTTCGAGCGAGCAAAAATCGCCAGGGTTGCTCATTGTAGGAGGAGGCTGCCCATCGTGCCGCCTCGAAAGCCCGCATCAGAGACTCATCGTCAATTGGCTCTGGTGAAAAGGCGCGAGGAGACCAGCGATTGACATAATCGGCGGAAATCTCGTGATCGGGCTGGCGATAGGGTTTTAGTTCAGGGCTGATTTGGTTTTCCATTGTGTCTCTCTTCTCTGGTTTTTGATTGTCACACCCTTTTTTTACGCTTGTAAGTTGGATTCATTACCTTTGAGCAAATTTTGTAGTTGTTGCTCTTTGAGTTGACGGGCGAGGATCGCAAGAGGAGATTCCAGAAAACGGCGGATCGCACTTTCCGTCAGGTCAGGGGCGAAAAAATCACGGTAGAGTTCGAGCACGGTTACGGTTTCACCAGGACAAGGGCTGTACAGAACTTCGCAACCTGCCTTCAGTTCTCCCTCAGCGATCACACGACAATAGACGCCGGGACGCTCCGCTTCCTGAAATTTTCGGAGAATAAGTGCGTCTTCCATTCGGTGTTGCAAGGTGATGCAGGGAATACGCGGCGATGTAATCTCAAGTACGACCGATCCAATGGAAAAGCGATCTCAGATTTTTGATGGGGTACTTGCGAATTCGGAAAGCGTCAGATTTTCGCCGAAAGTGCCGGGGGCGAGTTCTTGTCCCAGCTGTCGAGACCACCAGGCATAATCTTCCGTGCCATAGACGTAAACGGCTTGATCGAGTCCACCATGATTTTCCGTATCACAGATCGTGTCTCCAGCCAGACCTTCAGGGCTTA
>JACMPS010000307.1 GCA_014377395.1 Chthonomonadaceae bacterium | reverse complement strand
TGATCTCCGTAATGCTCTCTTTGCCGTGCTAACTCTTCCCAGGTGCCTTTATAAACCTGTGTCGGTGTCATGACTTTTCTCCTGACTTTTGATCGAGTCTCTTCATTCTCATTATATCAACGGGTTGTGCTAGTTTTCAACGTATCTTTTTGTCTACTAAAAATTATCCTGTAACGGTATGAGATCACCCGGAAAAGATACTTTTGTCCACGTTTTGACTGACGGAAGTTGAAAACTCAGGCTTCCAATCACGGGTAAACCCTTATTGTTCACGAGTTTTAGCAAGAAAAGCACTCTTTTTCGCTACTGGCGTGCTCTAAAACCCGAAAACTAGCACAACCCGTTCTATAGCATAATCAGACAATCATTCGTGTAAGAGACAAAGCAAGAGGAAAGAAAAGACATGAAAACAAATCGCTCTAAAATAGAAATAGGCGCGGCATTCACGCTTGTGCTGAGTTTATGTGCATCGCTACTCATCTCTAAGTCCGTATTGGCTGACACGCCCTTTTTGCAGTCCGCTTACCTTTGGACACAGGCGACCGACACCGAACTTGGCGGAAATGGCGACTGGAGTATGTACAGGGCATGGCTTAGGCTGTCCAGATTGGGAGCCGAGTCCGATCCTGGTGGCTGGGGAAGTTGGGCGGACACCTGCGAAGGCTGGAACAACGACAAATGGGGCGATCAGCAGACCAAGTACGGCGCTCGTGTTCTGCCCGAAATCCTGCTTGGGATTGGCTCGATGCCCTACGATTCCACCTCCGGAGCAACGTGGGAACAGAAACTGAAGTGGGAAGATAAGCAGTGGCAACTCGAAGCGAAAAATGACCCGACCGTGATGCAACACTTTGTCAATCTCGAAAATCACATCGTTGACTGGCACTACAAAAACGTGATTATTCGTCTGGATTACGAGTTTGACGGCGGCTGGGATCCCTACGGCAACCTCAATGTGATGTCCGATATGCCGGGTAATTTCATCAAGTCATGGCAGAATATCGTGATTACCGTTTGCAAAACCGTCAAGGCAAGAGACCCGAAAATCAAAGTCAAATTTCTCTGGAATCCGACCGACAGCAACGTGCAGGTGCAATCCTCAAAATTTTATCCCGGCGATGCGTATGTGGACTACATCGGCTTCTACAATTACGATTCCGACTACACGGGCATCTACAAATCAGGCGTACAACCCGACGAAGCCACTCAGCAAAAAGCGTGGACAAACAGCATTTTGCCTCGTATTAAATGGTTCGCCGACTTCGCCTCTGCCGCCGGTTCCAGCAAGCGTAACGGCTCTATTCCCGGCAAAAGTGTCCCTCTCATTGTGGGAGAGTGGAGACTGTGGCAGGTCGCGAAAGACAAGCGTGGAGCGGGCGGAGACAACCCTCTCTATATTCAGCATATGTTTGATTGGATGATGACTCACAACGTGTATATGGAGTGCTACTTCGAGACCCCCGCCGACGGAGTGTCTACGCTCTGGCCAGGCGGCTACCCAAAAAAGGGGAGCGGCAATCATTCCTGGGGAACCGCAGGCTCACCCTACCCGAAAGCAGCGGCGAAATACCGTCAGTTATTCGGGGGGGTAAAGAAGTAAGAGGAAGTGTTGAGAAAGAGGGCGGCTACGCCGTTCTGAGTTTATCCAATCGCGGACATCAATGTAGCGTAATCGTTTCGCCTCTCACTTGTAAAGTGGATTTTATCCCCGGTACGGTCTCAATTCCTCGACGTGATGCCGCAGATACTCAAGAATACGCCCCCGCTTTTCGCTTCCCCGCTTGCCGTCCGGCGACGGTTCGGAGGGGAAAGTCAAATTGAATTTTTCGATCACGCCCTTCCAGCGTTGCTTGACGGTGGAAGGCGAGATTGAAAGTTTCTCCGCGATCTCACTGTCCTCCAACCCGCCACAGGCGAAAAGACACAACATTCGCTCGACATGACTTAAACCAAAACGTGGCGGCAAATAGTTGAAGACAAGTTTGATCGCACTTCCCTGCCGCTCCGTTGCCTCCTCACGGGTTAAGCCATAAAGACCGACACGCGCCCCGGAATGAGGGAAATTTGGGTAATCCGTGCGTAACAAAAATCCGGCGTTCAGAGACCAGGCGTCTTGCCACTCATCATAAGACTCGATGAGCAGATGCCGATAGCGATACCCTCCCATAATCTCGACGATCCAGGAAGTGATTCGATCACGAATGGGATCACCCTCCGGCGAATACATCAACGAGTCGGGCATCCCTGAGTGGAGAACGCAAACGCTCAGACCCTTTCCGGCATTGGCGGCGGCAACCTGTTCACGAGTGAGCAATCCATCCCCCTTGTTCCGCCAGTTCTGCAACAGATTAAAGCCGATTCCCGGCGGAAGGGAGTTTGTCGCTCGGTGGACAAAGACTTCGGTAACGGCGACATTCAGGCAAAAGTAAACGATTCTCTGTCCTTGAGAGCGCTCGAGGTCTTCGATCACGGAGGTACACGCAATCTCGCGATCCATTAAGTCCGTCCACATTTTCACCAGGTCGCGGCAGTCTTGATCGCTCTTAAAATACTCTTTGTCTCGGATGCAGGGTAAACACTCCTCCAGTTCTGCCCGAACCGCAGGACGACAGCGTAGTAACATGTAGGTTTCCTCCTGATTGTGGTAACAAAAGGATGACGAAAAAGCGCCCTAAAAGGATACAGTATTAGTTCACGAAAAGAGTCTATAATTCCTGTGAAGATTGCTCTCGATAGCATCTCGCTTCGAGAGCGGGCAGGATTTTAGCCCTCTTTCCCTCTCTCGAAGTGCGTTTCTATCCCTGAATAAAACGAAATCAGAACTAGTGAAAAAACGTTTGTTTTTCTTCCTCACGAGAAAGACAGACGTTTTTCGTGAAAATGCGACTTTAGACCCATGATTTAGAGGGCGTGTTGTGAGATAATTGAAGCAATAAACTCAATCAACACAAAAGGGCAACTCTTCACATGAGATACCGCATCGCTCGCGCCATCGTTTGGATTTTGATTCGTATTCTTTATACCTATACAGGGGGAATTCGTTTCGAGGGACGCGAAAACGTTCCGAAAAAGGGCGGCGTTCTTGTTACTCCCAACCACATTAGCGATGCAGACCCGCCCACCGTTGGATTTGCTCTGCCGCGCCCCTGCTACTTTATGGCGAAAGAAGAACTGTTCGCAATTCGCTTCTGGGGTCCGATTATTCGGCTTTTGCACGGCTTTCCGGTCAAGCGCTATTCAGCGGATCGTGCCGCTCTCCGCTATACCGAAGAGCGATTGAAAGAGGGCGAAGTCGTTGTGGTTTTCCCGGAGGGGAAAATGAGCGAGGACGGCAAACTCGATGAACTATTGCCGGGGGCTTTGCTGGTAGCACAACGCGCCAACGTCCCAATAGTCCCCACGATTTTGTTTTACACCGACATTCTCATGCCTTACGGTGAACTCAAACCCCGGCGCATCGGACGCCCGATTATTGTTCGCTTTGGAAAGCCGATTATGATGAGCGAACTCACAGGTGATGCCAAGGGAAGTGAAGCCCTGAAAATCGCCGCTGTGCGCCTGCGTGAGATAATGCTTGAGCTTCAGGGGTACAATGAAGGGACAACACAGGCGATAGGCAAAGACTGATCTTCTGCCCCTTTTTTATCCATGCCTGAATCTTAGGAAAAATGATGAAAACACAAAAATTTCGATTGGGTTTGCTGGGTGCGTCAGTCGTGCTGGGTGCGTTCGGTTGCAAAGGCGAAGAGGCTCCCGCAGTTACCCCCGAAAGCAAAAAGTATGTTCCCCCAACCTCAGTGACCTCACAACCGCCGCCTGCTTCCACAGACACGAAAATGGCGAAGCCCGTAACATTTGGATTGAAAGCCAAAAACCCTGGAGAGAAGCCTGCTGAAACAACACCTCCCGCCGGAAATAAGCCCGGTAGCCCCACCGAAAGTTCCAACGCCCCGATCAAAAAGACGGCTTCCGGCTTGCAGATTCAAGATTTAGTGGAGGGAACCGGAAAAATCGCCGTGACGGGTTCCGCCGTTGCCGTCCATTACCGGGGAAGCCTGGACGACGGCACGATCTTTGATGAGTCATACAAGCGCGGAGAACCATTCACGCTGATGTTGGGGCAGGGAATGGTAATCAAAGGCTGGGATGAAGGACTGGTTGGCATGAAAGAAGGCGGCAAGCGGCGGCTGACTATCCCGGCAAGCCTGGGCTATGGCGATAAAGGACAGGGATCAATTCCGGGAGGAGCGACTCTGCACTTCGACTGTGAAATGATGCGCGTCAAGTAGAAACGTCTCGCTTCGTCTTGACGAGAACGCCCTCTCCCGTAGTCGGGAGAGGGCGTTTTGAGGTTTTTGAGGACGCTCCGGGGAATGAATTCCCCGGCTGCTGAGGTGCTCCAATCACAAACTCCTGTTCAATGGTTCACAGGACTTCCACCTCCGTGGACTGAAGAGGGTTATCGCTTTGTTTTTTCGGAGGAGTAGGCGCGGTAAGACCCGTCTCCATAAACCTCTTGATAAACTTTCACCGCTTCGTCTTCCGAAGGAAGGCGTAACCCATCGGTAAAGCGATTCATAAAGGAAAAGGTACAGGTCTGAAGAAGAGCGTCGTAGGCTTCGTGGTCGTCTCCAAGTCCCTTACGTAAGGTCTCGTAGTCCGCCGAAGTCACTTCTCCCGGACTTTTCGTCAGTTTGCGGGCAAACGTTACCACGATAAGCTCTTTTGGTGACAGTGCCGAATCGTCTTTCGCCATCGCCAGCAACTTCGAGATTTCAACGCCCTGCCGCTTTAATCCCACAACTTGATGCACCGTACAGTAGCGGCAACCGTTTGCCATCGAAACCGCAAACGAGATATGCAGTTGCATGGTGCGTGAGAGTTTCGCTCCGGCGCGTGAGGTCCTCATATAGCCCCACCATGCTTCGCCAATGTCCGGGACTCGCATCATCGCCCGTTGCGAGTTAGCAATCCCGATCCCCAACCCTTTTTTGAGATCAGGAGACGGAGTGAGTAGTTTTGCACCCGTTTCCATTTCCGCGTCACTCGCCAGCGTAATCCGTGCCGCTTTATCTTCCCTTGTTTCCTCTTTCGGAAGCGCGTCAGGAGCCTCTTTCACCCATGCTTCAAGGGGCAAACCCGCACCCTGACAAAACCGGGCAAAGTAGTTGAAAAAGCAAGTGACCGAACTCAGTTCCACGATCTGCGCGTCGTTATAATACGCCCTGACCAGTGCAAACTCAGTATCGCCCATGCCGTGTACCGCCTTTGTAAGAGAGGTGGCGTAGCGAAGCGCAAGGCGTTCCGCGTCGTCTTTCGGCTCTGCTTTCGTGGAAAGGGCGATCAGAGTACGCCCCTTCTCCGTCGTTTTCAGGATGCGAGTCAGGTGCGCGACAAGGTAAGGACTTCCTGTTTCCTGTGCGATTTTCAATCCCATTGCGGCTTTGATTTCGGGTGAAATCGTTCCCCCGTAAAGCACCGTCTTGAAGAGGTGTGCAAAGGAGGGGGCGGCTTCGGGCATCGTTCCGGCAATCGCCTTCAGGTAATTCGGAACCCGCCCGCTCGTCGTGCTATCGAGACTTTCATTTCCCACACTCAAGACGGCATTGTCGAGAGCGAGGGGAACAGAGGCGACCCGCACGGGAGTGTCCGCAAGCATCTGGTTTCCGAAAGGCAACATCAGGAAAAGGAGTGTTACCCCGGAAAAGAGTGATTTCTTCTGCAACATTTTTTAGAACTCCGCTTTAAAGACCAGACCCGTTTGAGCATTGGCGGCGGCGTCTTCCTGTCCCACATTGGTAGGCATACCGGGATTGAGTTCTACAGAAGCACCGAACTGAGCGAATCGTATCTGAGATCGTTTTTGCCACTTCGCATGACCGTCACAAAAAAGCAGATTGGCTCCGCCATTGTGTAGCCCATCGTAATAAGCGTTAGTGAAATTGGTATAGCGAACCTCGCCGCCCACAAGCACCCCACGCGGTTTTTCCTGAGCGACCCGGTTATAATTGCGAACTTCGTGCGTAAAGATAATGTCGGCGGGAGTGGGAAGTGCCGCCAGTGCTTTTGAGGCAACAATGCCATTGAGGAGAATGTTGCCGTTTCCCGCTCTTGCGGCATCGGTTCCGGTCACTTCACAGGTTCCACCCCCGGCGGTACAGGGGCCGTCCCCTGAACGCGGTTTGGTTTCCGGGCAATGATAGATCGCCAGATTTTTGATGTAGGGCTGAATGTCACGCGCCCAGATACGAAACGTTCCGGGATTGGCGGCGTCATACGGTTGCATCCAGCCGAGCGGCTCTGCAAGTCCGGCACTGTGCGCGGTGGTTGCGGGAGCGGGCCAGCGTCCGTCCGAAATGCCGTTTGTGTTAAGGGGCGTATTGCCGGGAAGCGTCTCGTCATAATCCTGCGAGTACATCATAATTCCGACGCCGATTTGCTTCTGGTTGGAGAGGCAGGAAGTCTGTCGCGCTTTGGAGCGAGCCTGAGCGAAGACAGGAAACAAAATCGCCGCAAGAATGGCGATAATGGCGATCACAACGAGCAGTTCGATGAGGGTGAAACCTTTTTTTCGAGAGAGGTTCATGGAGCAGTTTCCTTTGTGCAAAAATCGGAAGAAGAGAGCAAAGTTAATGAAACGAAAATGAGAGCAATTTGTCTTCCGATTGCAGTATAAGAGGACAAACTTAAAGCCTGATTAAACGAGAATTAAAATTTTCTTATCATTTTCAGGAGGTTGCTTGGACTAGGAGTGATGTCACGAAACTACACGAAAAATGTCTGTAAAAAAAAGAGGGAATTCAAGAAACCTATTCTCTCTATGGTTGCGTATCGTAATCTATAATCAGCCTTGAATGACGCGAAAACTTCAGGCGAAATGGATTGAAATTACAAAATAAAATAGCGCGAAACAAACTTAATTTATCCGCGTCTATCTTTCACAGAGAAGGTTTTACAGGGCAATAAACACCAATTAAAACGCTCTATGCGTTCCGTTCCGTTGTTTGGTTGAGGAGAAGAAAAGATGCCACAAGTGCCTACAAAAAGTAACATCATTAGACGAACCAGTGTTCCCGTCGTGTTTGCGCTCGGCGCAATTACGGCACTCAGTTTCCGGGGAAACGCAATCAGCCCCGGCTCACCCGTTTTGCCTCCCCCCCAGGCACTGGAGGCTCAAACCGCTTCCGAGCAGGTAGCGGAGAAGTTGCGTCCTTCCGTTGTCTTTATCGAAAGTTTGGTAAAAGCGCGACCTGTGGCACAAACGCCGCAGGACGGTGGAGGGGAGAATCTCTTCGGTTTTCCCAGTGTTCCCGGCGCACCCGGTTCTCTTCGTTTCCGAATGGTACCTCCCCCACGCGGCAACGCGAGTGGTTCCGGAGTGATCGTACGTAGCGATGGCTACATCCTGACGAACGATCATGTAGTGGAGGGCGCGGACAAGGTTCGCGTCAAATTGCTGGACGGGCGAACCTTCTACGGCAAGGTGATGCGTGACTTTAAGAGCGATCTCGCTTTGATCAAGGTAGACGCAACGAATCTTCCCGCCGCAGAGCTAGCCGATTCGGATCGAGTCAAAGTAGGACAGTGGGCAGCGGCCTTTGGTTCTCCGTTCGGCTTGACTGACACAATGACTTCGGGGATTATTTCTTCGCTTCATCGTAACCAGCAAATCGGTAGCAGAGCGAATGATGCCCGCTACTATTCCAGTTTGTTGCAGACCGATGCAAGCGTGAACCCCGGTAACTCCGGTGGACCCCTCGTTGATCTTTATGGGCGCGTCGTTGGAATCAATGTCGCCATCGAGTCGCCGAGTGGTGCTTCTGCAGGAATCGGGTTTGCTATCCCCGCGAACACAGCGAAGTACGTCATGGAGCAACTGATCACCAATGGCTCCGTCACACGCGGCTTTCTCGGCTTAAGTCCGCGTTCACTTGAATATAGTGAGCGGGCACAGTACAAAGTCGAGGCGGGCGCACTGGTGACTTCG
>JACMPS010000306.1 GCA_014377395.1 Chthonomonadaceae bacterium | reverse complement strand
TCGTCGTCGGTTCCAATGTGGCGGTTTCCGCTCCCCGCGCAGGTCACATCCGAGAGCGACTCAACGCGCTAGATTTCCTTGTCGTCTCTGATTTCTTTCTTTCGGAGACGGCGGAACTCGCTCACGTCGTCCTTCCCACCACACAGTTTGCGGAGGAAACGGGGACAATGACAAACCTCGAAGGGCGTGTGCTTTTGCGTGAAAGAGCGATAGAAGCACCGGAGGGCGTGAGGAGCGACCTCACCATTCTGGCTGAACTCGCGGAGAGAATGGGCGTGAAACGCGGCTTTAGCGACCTTCCTGAAATGGTTTTCGAGGAACTGAGAAGGGCGACTTCCGGCGGAATTGCCGACTACAATGGCGTGACTTACGAGAAAATCCGAGCCAATGACGGCATCTTCTGGCCCTGTCCCGACGAAACTCACCCCGGTACGCCCCGAATGTTCGGCGAGACCTTCGCGACCCCCGACGGCAAAGCAAAATTTCACGCCGTCGGCTTTGTTCCCCCCGCCGAGGAGCCGGACGATCTGTATCCGCTCTACCTCACCACCGGGCGTGTGATGCAACACTATCAATCCGGCACACAAACCCGGCGCGTGAAAGCTCTCAATGACCTTTCGCCCGACGCATTTGTAGAAATTCATCCAACGCTGGCAAAGAGTTTCGGCATTTTCGATGGCGATTGGGTCACGCTCGTCACCCGACGGGGGGAGGCGGAAGTCAGGGCAAGACTGACGCCGACCATTCGGCAAGACACGCTTTTCGTTCCGTTTCACTGGGCAAAAAAGCAGTCCGTCAACCTGCTCACAAACCCCGCCCTCGATCCCATTTCCAAAATGCCGGAGTTCAAAGTCTGCGCGGTACGGATCAGCAGGGATTAAAAAGTGAGGGGGAGAGGCGCACGGGTCAAAGGGAGAGCCTTGCGCTTCACTCCTGAAGGCGCACGGATTACTCCGGGAGCCTCACGAATAGGGGGGAGAGGCTCTCGGATCACTGTTGAAGGCGCACGGATTGCAGGGAAAGCCCCTCGGATTGCTCCCGGAGGCACTTGCTTCACTGCGGGAGGCTCTCGGATAGGGTCGGGAGGTGCAATTGTAAGGTTGGGAGCCGCAAATCTGAGGGGAAGAACCGCTTAGCGCGGAATTCATCTTTGCCGCGATTGTGTGACGGCAAATACGGAAAATAAAGACCCACTTTTAATCCCCGATTTTCTCGCAATGATGGCGAACGCTTGAGTAGACTGCGCGGATGCAGTCCCGATTATCCCCTCTGTGTGCCGAAAATAAGGCATACATCTCGTGAAAAAGAAGGACTGAACCACCAAGATGAAACTGAGTGATCTTAAAAACGGAGGACACGCGCCCTCTCTCTTCAGCGCATTTCTGCATTTCGACATCTCCTTTATGATCTGGGTGATTTTAGGCGCACTCATGCCCTTTATCACCACCGATCCCGGCTTGACAGGCGCGAATCTCAGGGTCACGCCCCTACAAAGCGTCTCCAAACCCGGTCAGTACACCCTGATTGTCCGAAGTGCGATGACGATGAAACAGAATCCGAAACTTACCGCCGATCAACCTAAGAATGTCTACAATCTGATCTTGAAAGAAGGCGATCCGGCAACCGCCACTCGCGCTTCTGCTCCCGTTATCGAGAAGTTTGTCGTGGATAATGCCGACCCCTCGACCCTCCAGGCGGTGAATGCAAAGTCGAAACTCATCCAGGTTTCAGTGGCAAGTACGGCTGTGGGCAACCCCAACGAAAACGTGATCGCCCTCAAGCCGATGGCGGCGTTGACGGCGGACGGCAAAGCGTTTCAGCCCGTTGCAAACGGCTATCCCACCTCCACGAAACTGCTTTTGATCGGGATTCCTCTTCTTGCCGCCGGGTTCTGGCGGATTTTGATCGGGATGCTGGCGGATCGTTTCGGCTCGAAAAGGGTAGGGATCGCCTCTCTCATCGGCACCTTTATTCCATTGATTGCCGGATGGCAATTTGCGGGGACTTATCACGCGCTTCTCTTTGTGGGCTTTTTCCTGGGTCTTGCGGGTGCTTCGTTCGCCGTCGCCTTGCCGCTCGCTTCTCGCTGGTATCCGCCGCATTTGCAGGGGCTTGCGATGGGGATTGCGGGGATGGGCAACTCCGGCACCGTAATCGCGACGCTGTTTGCTCCGATGCTCGCAAAGGCGTATGGCTGGCACACGGTGATGGCTTTGATGATGATTCCCGTAGCGATTGTTCTTGTGATTTTCGCAACGCTTGCGAAAGACCCGCCCGCTCCCGCCGGAAAGAAAACCGCGAAGATAGGGGATTATTTCTCCGCCTTCAAGCAGATTGACTCATTGTGGTTTTGTCTTCTCTACTTTGTGACATTCGGCGGGTTTGTCGGGCTTTCGAGCTTCTTTAACACGTTTTTTGTAGATCAGTACGATGCTCCGAAGGCGGCAGTCGGGCTGTGGACGTGGCCCTTTATCATTGCGGGTTCCGTGTTACGTCCGGTGGGCGGTGCGCTCTCCGACAAGATCGGGGGGATCCGTATGCTGATGTTACTTTACGGCACGGTGGTCGTCACTGCGATTGGCGTGGGCGTGTTTATCACGAATTTCGCGGTCTCCTGCGTTCTGCTTTTCGTGTTGATGGGTTGCCTGGGTATGGGAAACGGCTCGGTGTTTCAACTTGTCCCGCAACGTTTTAAAAAGGAAATCGGCGTGTTGACGGGGCTTGTCGGGGCGGCGGGTGGAGTTGGCGGTTATTACCTGAACTTTGCGCTCGGTCACTTGCATGATGTCACTGGCTCTTACGCTTCCGGCTTTTATGCGTTCGCCGGGATCTCGGTGGTGGCGTTTTTCGTGCTTCGTGCGGTGGCTCCGGGCTGGATGCGGACGTGGCTCGGTGAGGGGGGCGTGGCACATTCTGCGGCAGTCGTGGAGAGTGTTCCTTCGGCGACAACTTCCCCTTCGGCGGCGTCGGGTATGCCTGTGGAGGCATAAGGGTACCCTTTGGCGCAGGAATAAATTCCGCGCTGTGAGGCGTTCCGCCACGTGTCCTTCGGACACCACACTTGTCCGTCTCTGCCCTGAGCAAAGGCTTTTTCATCCCCTTCGTAAGAGGAGAGACCGGATTGATGTTTTCTCTTCCCTTACACGTCATCTTATCGCCGACCTCTCTTCATCGTTCTCCCCTCTTCTCCGAACTTGTGAGGGAATCAGGAGAGGGGACGGGAGGTGAGGTCTCTTCAGGACAACTATTCCAACTATGAAACCTTTTTATTCTCTGTGCGGCGCGGCTTTCGCGTCGTTGCTCTCCCTCACGCTTGTCGCTCCGGCTTTTGCTCAGAAAGTCGGTGATCAGAAGCCGGAAACAAAAGCCCCAATGCCCGCCCCGCAGTCCCTACCGACAACGCCGAAAGTGCCTCTTTATAAGGAGGGGTATCAATTCTTCGGGAGTTTTCGCGCTCGTGTCGAAAACCAGAACTTTTTCCCTACGGATAAAGCCGATGGTGCTTACAGTTTTGTCGGGGAGACGCTGAGGCTCGGCATTTCCCGTCAGACAAAGCATGAAGAGATGCTCTTTGAGTTAAGTGCGCCGGGGCTTTTTAATCTTCCTACTCAGGCGAACGCAACGGCTCCGCAGGGCGCACTCGGACAGGGCGCGAACTACCGCAACGAAAACGGGGGACGGGTGGCGGGTGCGTTCTTGAAGCAGGGCTATTTCCGCTTTAAGGGGCTGACGGGCGCAACAGATAGTCTTAAACTCGGACGCTTTGAGTTTTCCGATGGTGCTGAAACCGTTTCCACCTCCGGGGATGCGAGCCTTCTCTGGCTTAAGCAGAACCGCATCGCACAACGTCTCATTGGACCCTTTAATTTCACCCATATCGGGCGAGCGTTCGACGGAGTGCAGTTCGGGAATGCTACTCCCACGCGCAATAGTTCGATCTTTGCCGGGTTTCCTACTCGCGGGGTCTTCAGTCTTAATGGTGGCGACACCCTTCTTCAAGTGCGGTTTGCCTATGCACAAACGACGGTTCCCATCGTCACGAAATCCGCTCCGGGGGAGTATCGTCTTTTCGGCATTTACTATGATGACAGCCGAGGCAAAACCACGAAAACAGATAATCGCCCACTTGCGGCACGACAGGCGGATCGGGACACGATCAAGTTGGTGACAGGCGGCGGGCATTATCTGCGAAACTTTGCTCTTGGCAAAAACGGGGGCAAACTCGATACGCTCCTGTGGGGGGCGGGGCAGTTCGGAACATGGGGCAAACTGCATCACGCGGCGTATGCCTACGACGCGGAAGTCGGGTATCAGCCGAAAAACGCCCCTGCAAACCTGTGGCTACGGGCGGGGTTTTATTATGCTTCGGGGGACGGCTCAAAAGCGAACGGGAGTAACAATCACAGCACGTTCTTCCCAATTTTGCCGACACCTCGCATCTACGCCCGCTATCCGTTTTACAGCGAAACCAACCTGCAAGACGCCTTTGTGCAAGCGATTATCAAGCCTTCTGCACAGTGGACTCTTCGTGCCGATTACCACAATCTTTCGCTGTCCAATGCTTCTGACTTGTGGTACTCAGGCGGCGGAGCCTACGACAACGCTTCTTTCGGGTATGCAGGCAAGCCTTCGGGCGGGTTCACTTCGCTGGCGAATCTGTTTGATTTGAGCGTGGATTATGTTGCCTCGAAATCGCTGACGGTCTCAGGGTATCTCGCTTATGCGATGGGGGGGAGCGTGGTCAAGACGAACTACAAAAGCGGCGACTCGGTGTTCGCCTACCTTGAAGCGACCTACAAATTTTAGGCAACGCTCCATCCTGTTTCGATCAAGATGCGGAATGTGCGATTATGAACGGAAGTACAATTGAGATGCTCCAGAGCCAACGGTTTCCCGACGATTATGCTCAGTGCAGAAATGCTGAGCCCCTGGGGGCCGATGGCGATGACCAAAATTGTCTCTTACCCCTACTGGAACATGACCTACCACCTCGGACAAATCAACTTCATTGCCTCGGTTCTGAAAGGTCAGGACTGAAGGAAAAGTGTCAGAATAAAAAAGTCTCCGTTATCTGCACTTCTTCTGCCTTTGCAAAACTATAATTTCTCGCAAATGAAACAAATGGCACGAACTATGCAACCCTGACAAAGAGACTTAGTTCTAGGATCGCGGACACGACTCTGTGATCCTTTTTTCAGGAGAAAAAACATGAAACGCATCGTTGCTCTTGTTTGTGTCCTTGCCGCGCCTCTGTGTGCTACGACTGCACGCGCCCAAATTTCCGCCGTTCCCAATTCAATGAACTTCCAGGGACGACTCGCCAAGCCTAACGGAACTCCCGTCGCGGATGGAAGCTATTCCGTTCTTTTTTCGCTCTATGATGCTCTCACAGGCGGCACTCTCAAGTGGAGCCAGACAGTCCCAAATGTCGCCGTGAAAAACGGGGTGTTCGCCGCAACTCTGTCCGCTTTTCCTGCCAACACGTTTAATGGCAACCTCTGGCTCCAGATCAAAATCGGAGCGAACCCCGTCCTTACCCCGCGTCAACCACTTGTCTCCGTCGCCTATGCGATGAAAGCCGACAGCGTAAAAGACGGAAGCATCACCAATTCCTCTATCGCTACAGGAACGCTTACTGCCGACCGATTTGCCTCCAATGTCCTCAACTCTAATGCGTGGCTTCTAGGTGGCAACAGCGGAGTCGTCAGCGGGTTTCTCGGCACGACAGACGCGCAACCACTTGTCTTCAAGACCAACAATGTTGAGGCAATGCGTCTGGATGTCAACGGAAATTTCGTGATGGGTGGAAGCCCCATTAACGCAAAACTCAACGTCAAAGGCGGAACTTACAGCGGCATCTATGTGGAGTCAACGAACGGACCCGCGCTCAACGCTTACGACGCCTCCGGCTCGGCATCGGGAGTGTTGGCTTCCGGGTTCTGGGGAGTTTTCGGTTCCAGTGGAAGCGTCAACGGTTTTGGCATTGAGGGAGATGCTTTCGGGGGAGGTGGCACCGGAGTTTATGGACGTAGTTACGGCATGGGGGGCGGCAACGGCGTCAAGGGAATGGCGGAAGTCGGCTATGGTGTAGTCGGCTACGGCAGTGCCGGGGGAATGTACGGTGCCTCCACCGGAACAAGCGGAACCCCCGCAGGAGTCGAAGGACATGGCTACTATGGCGTCTACGGGGCGGGTTCTACTACGGGAGTCTATGGAGTCAGTAGCGGCACAAACGGCGTCTACGGCTCAAGCACTGGAAGTGGTGGAAATGGAGTTCTGGGCGAGTGCAATAACGGCACTCAGGCTTATGGCGTCTGGGGTAAAAGTACGTCGGGGTTCGCCGGATTCTTTAATGGTAAGGTCAACGTCACCGGAGCCTTTACCAACACTTCCGACGCTCGCTACAAAAAGAACATCGCCACTTTTGAGAACGCGCTCGATGTGGTGATGAACCTACGCGGCGTTACCTACGACTGGCGGAAAACTGAGTTTGCGGCGATGAATTTCTCGGAGGGAAAACAAGTCGGGTTGATCGCGCAAGAAGTGGAGAAGGT
>JACMPS010000305.1 GCA_014377395.1 Chthonomonadaceae bacterium | reverse complement strand
TGCGCCGCCGCCATCATTTTTAAGTGACCGTTGTAATGAATTGAGCGCACTCCGTTTGCGGGCTTGAACGCACAGTCGAAGACCGTCAGATGTTCGGCTTTCAGTTCTGGTGCGCCCTCAATGGTGTCGTGCTTATCAATGTAGGCGATAATTTCGTCTACCTGACGCGGCGTGTAACCGAGACGACGCAGGGCCTCGGGAACCGTGTTGTTGACGATCTTGAGCATTCCGCCGCCGACGAGCGATTTATACTTGACAATGGCAATATCCGGTTCTATCCCCGTAGTATCGCAATCCATGAGAAAACCGATGGTTCCGGTCGGAGCGAGTACCGTAGCCTGTGCATTACGATAACCATGTTGCTCTCCTGTAATGATTGCGTTATCCCATGATTTCCGTGCGGCTTGGAGCAGATCATCGGGAACAAACTCCGGGTTGATTTGCTCGACGGCATCCCGGTGCATTTTCATCACCTGGAGGAAAGGCTCACGGTTTTTGGCATAGCCGTTGAAAGTCCAGCCGTGATCTCTTGCAATAATCGAGGACTGATGATAGCCTTCCCCGGTCATAATCGCGGTAATGGCTCCAGCGTAGGCACGTCCCTCATCACTATCGTAAGCCAGCCCACGCGCCATAAGAAGCGCACCGAGATTCGCATAGCCCAGACCGAGCGGGCGATAATCGCGGCTGTTCTCTTCGATGCGCGGCGTCGGATAGGATGCGTTGTCCACGATGATTTCTTGCGCGGTCAGGACGACACGGCAGGCGTGTCGGAACGCCTCAACATCGAACTCGCCGTTCTCGTGTCTGAATTTCATCAAATTAAGTGATGCTAGATTACATGCACTATCATTTACAAACATGTATTCGCTACACGGATTACTGCCATAAATGCGCGATGTGTTTTTACAAGTGTGCCATTTGTTAATGGTGGTGTCGTATTGCATTCCCGGATCACCACAAATCCACGCACTTTCGGCGATCATGTTCATCAGATCACGGGCTTTGTACTGTTGCGCTTTTTCTTTTGTGGTGACAAAGCGTGTCCACCAGTCGCCGTCTTTTGCAAGGGTTTCCATAAACTCATCGGAGACGCGCACCGAGTTGTTTCCGTTCTGAAAACTCACGCTGTCGTAGGCTCCACCTGCCACATTAAACGCGCCACTGTAGCCCGCATCAATTAATGCCCACGCTTTTTTCTCTTCCTTCGACTTACAGGTAATAAAATCTTCGATGTCGGGATGATCAATGTCGAGCATCACCATTTTGGCGGCGCGTCGGGTCTTGCCTCCACTTTTGATGGCGCCGGCAAACTGGTCGAAGCCCCGCATAAAGGAAAGGGGTCCCGAAGCCGTGCCGCCGCCCTGCAAATGTTCGCGTGAAGAACGGATCGAGGAAAGGTTCGTACCTGTTCCTGAACCGAACTTAAAGAGCATTCCCTCGGTCTTTGCGAGGGTCAGAATCGACTCCATTGTGTCGTCAACCGCATTGATAAAACAAGCTGAGCACTGAGGGTGAGGGTTTTCCGGGAGACCGACATTGAACCACACCGGAGAATTAAAAGCGGCTTTCTGATAAAGAAGAATATGAGTCAGTTCGTCGTTGAAGGTCTGGGCGTCCTCTTCGGTGGCAAAGTAGTCCATGCCCCGTCCCCAGTTCGCAATCGTGTCGGAGACGCGCCTGATCAGTTGGCGTACCGAGCGTTCGCGGTTCGCCGTACCGATGTGACCCCGAAAGTATTTGGAGACAACGACATTGGTGGCGAGTTGCGTCCATGATTTCGGAATTTCGACATCGGTTTGCTCAAAGACTTTTTCGCCGCGTTCGTTGGAGATAATGGCGTCGCGCAGTTCCCACTCAACGGTGGAATAAACATCTTCGCCCGGTTTGGTGAATCGGCGTTCGACGCTCAAGCCCGGTGCGCCTTCGCCGCGTGCGCTTTTCTTGGGAGAGGAAGCGGAAACTTTCACCCTGCCTTTTGCGGGGATCGGGTTGGCGACTTCGTTCTCAATGGTGCTGTCCATAACCGAACTGATGTCGGTCTGGGGGGAAGTAGGTTCCTGCATCAACTCTTCAAGCCTCCTGAATTAAATCGGTGAGCGAAAGAAAGCGCTTCTTTGGGTGCGCGAAACTCTCGTTCGGGTATATCGCTAAATACGAACGGTAAGCCGGTGCGTCGTCGTTCCGGGTTTGTCAAGACAAAAGGGTCTGCATTGTTGCCTGCTTGTGGCGAACCGACAAGCAAGCCTGCCTCTACCGCATGAACAAAGAAAGGGGAATCGAGAAGAAGGGAGGGCATAAGAGGCTCCGTTCCTTTCACGGGTTTAATTTAGTTTTTCTTGCTCGCACCGTCGCGGCGACGCAACATATTCACGATTTCGCGAAACTGGGTCGCGTCTTCGAACTGTCGGTAAACCGACGCAAAACGCACATAAGCCACATGATCAAGTGACTTGAGCCTGTCCATAACCATTTCCCCGATTTCACGGGTTGTCACCTCTTTTTCAAGGCGATTGTAGAGCTGACGTTCGATCTCCTGTGCGATCTCGTCCAGCGTGTCGGGTTTGATGTCGCGCCCTGCACAGGCAAGACGCATCCCTTTGATGATTTTTTTGCGGTCGAAGGATTCGCGGCTGTTGTCGGTTTTCACCACCCACAACTGCAACTCTTCGATCTCTTCCATGGTGGTAAAACGCCGCCCGCACGCTTCACATTCACGACGGCGTTTGATCGAAACACCCTCATTCATAGTGCGCGTTTCCAGCACTCGGTCTCGGTTTTGATTGCCGCAGAACGGACATTTCATAGGTGACGCAGGTTCCTGGTTGGCTCTTCGTTGTGGAGAGGGAAGAAATCACCTGTGGAGGTGAAAACACTAGTGCTTGTGTTTTAGGGGTCTCTCAACAACTAGATATACGTATGGGAGAGAGTCTAACATTCCTGACCGAAGATGTCAAGGGCTAAGAGCAAAATAGTGAAATTGTTTTTGGAGGGGTAGGGCGAATCTCGGCTATAATAGAACATCGGAGCCGAAAAGAGAGGAAAAGTCGAGATGACATTGATTGCACCCATAAGGTTGGAAGAATCGGTCGAGGCAAGCCTGATGCAAGTTGCTGAGCGTGTGATTACCTTCGAGGATTTTCTGGACATTGAGAATAAGGCGGGACTGTACGAACTACAGGGAGGGGTGTTGATTAAGAAAATGGCGGCACAAATAGATCATGAATGGCTTGTTGTCTGGCTTATCACGGTGTTGAACACATACGCCAAAGCAAAAAAACTGGGTGCGGTTTTTGGCTCACGCACTGCCATTCAGATTGATCAAACGAGTGGGCGTATTCCCGACATCCTTTTTGTTCGGCAGGAGCGGTTCGACATTCTTCACGAACGCGCTCTTATCGGTGCGCCCGATCTAGTCGTCGAAATCGTTTCACCCAATGACCGTCCTGGCTACTTACGGCAACTCGAAAGCGACTATCTTAAAATCGGTGTGCCTGAAATTTTGTTTGTAGATCGTCGGAAAGGTGAAGCGCGTTTGCATACGCTGGAAGACAACCGGTACCGAATCGAAACTTTCACCGAGGGGGCAATTACGCTGACGAGCCTTGGTGGTCTTGAACTGAAGGCGGAATGGCTTCTCCACGATCCACGCCCGGACGAATACGAGATTCTCTTGCAATTGACGGCAGTTCGCTGACTCTGAGAGAGGCTTTACGCAGAGCCGCAAAAGCGCAAGAAGAAAACCCAAAGGAAAAGAGTTTCCAATAGGATTGTTTTCACGCCTCCTTTGATTTCTTCATTCAGGGTGAATTTCAGAACACATAAGAACACGAAGGACGAAAGACAATGCTGGAAGAGTTGATCGCAAGGGTAGAGGAGAGGTGGAAAGCCGAAGACCCTGACTTGATCGTCAAGGGAACGGTGCGTCCCGATGGGCTATTCGATCTTCAAGTGACTTCGCGTCTTTTCGAGGGGAAAGACGGTCTTGAGCGTGAGGCGTTTTTCTGGCAAACCTTTCGCGATCTCTCACGAGATACGCTGGTCAGGATGACCTATTGCCTGATGCAGACTCCGCAAGAAGCGGAAGGGAATTAGGATAGAGTGTCAAGTGTTGAGCATTAAGCGTTGAGATAAAGGTTTTCTACCTCTACCCTCACTCGCTCTTTCCTAATCTTTCCAAGAGCCTCAGTAATTGAAAGGGAGACGGAAGCCGACTCAAAGAGACTTCACGCTCTCCCTCTCAACACTTAATACTCAATACTTTCCCTAATCCCTATTATTTACTCTCTACTTGAGGAGGGACAGAACCTGCTGAGGGTTTGAGTTCGCCTGTGAAAGCACGGACTGCGCTGCCTGTTGCAGAATCTGGTTTTTGGTGTACTTCACGACTTCGCTGGCGACATCCGTGTCTCTAATCTGACTTTCGGAAGCGGAAAGGTTTTCCACGCCGACACCCAGATAGCGGATTGTGCTCTCCAACGTGTTCTTCTGAAGGGAACCAAGCGTGGCTCTCAATTGAGTCACCTGCCCGATGGCTTCATCAAGAACGTTGAGCGCGTTGTTTGCACCCGCCGCAGAGGTTACGTCCACCAACGAGAGGTTCGAGCTAGCTACACGAGTCGCGCCCAGGTTGGAAGTACGCAGGTTGCCGAGACTGGCGTTGACGCTTTGCCCCGCGTTGCCGCCGATCTGGAATTGCAGACTTCCTGCCGTCACGTTTGAGACGGTAATCTGAGCAGCAGACACCAGGTTCGCTCGCTCCGTCAGCAGAATGGAGTTGCCGTAAGTATCCGTGACGCGCAATCCACCGTCCACACTCGAACGTCCGCCGCTAAAGGTCGAGACAACAGCGGTAATGGCTCCGTTGACAAGGGCGGAAGCGACAACCGTGACCGTTGCGTTTCGTCCGTAAACGACGGTTCCCGAAGTACCCGTGCCGATCAAAGAAGAACTCTCTGACTGGTTGATGCCGTAGTTGAGACCGTAGTTCTGCTGTGTAAGAACAATTGCACCGGAACCGTTGACCGCAGTGAAGGCGGCGGAAACTCCGGTGGAGCCTGCGATATTGTTGATCTTGTTGATCAAGGTTTGCACGGTGTCGGAACCGGCAACCGCGATGGTTTGTCCGTTGACAACGACGTTTCCGCCGTTCCCTGTTGTGCCGCCGTTGACGGTGGCAAGGGTTGCGGTCACGGCGGCATAAGTCGCAAAGCCCGCTCCCGAAACCTGAGCGCGGGTTGCAACCGAGGCAACCTGCATATTGACCGTTCCGTTTTGTGTGGCGACGCCGCCGAACGTTCCGCCGATGAAAATACCGCTGATTTGATTTGTGTCCACAACGGAAGCGGTAATGCCGGAGGTTCCATCAAGCAGTTTTTTTGTTCCGAACTGAGTTTGTGCCGCAATGCGATCAATCGAAGCGATGGCGGACGTGATTTGCGCCTGATCCGCTTGTACGGCGGTGTTGTCGTTGACTCCGGTGTTAGCAGCGTGAACCGCGAGTTGACGGATATTTCTCAAAAGTGAGTTGACTTCGGTCAGGGCGCCTTCCGTTGTCTTGATCAGGTTGGTCGCATCCTGCGAGTTGCTGATGGCTTGCGTCATACCGTCGGTTTGTGAGCGCAAGTTCTCGGAGATGATCAGCCCTGCCGGGTCGTCTGCCGCGTTGTTGATCCGCAGTCCCGAAGACAAGCGTTGGATGCTCATGTTCACCTGCTCGTTGACCATGCTGTAACTTCTCAGCGCATTCATTGCGGTGACGTTGGTATTGATTCTCATTGCCATGTCGTAAACTTTCTCCTCCGTGATTTTGTCGCGTTCCGCGTTCTCGATTGCAGAACCGCGACGACTTTCCCCTCTTCCGTACAGGGGAGTAGATCGGAAACCGTGAGAGTTCTTTTTGTTTTTTCTCTCCTCGATTTTCGGTACAGAGATATTTTCGGCGATAAACCGGTACTCTTCAGGGGAAAACCAAGTATTTTTTTGAGGGAGTTTTTTATGAAACGCCGAGAGTTCCTGTTCAGCACCGTCGGAGCTACGATTTCAAGTGGATGTCACGCGCAAAACGTTCCCTCGGTTGGGATGAAAGTTGAAGCGAAACAGGAGGAAGTCCCCGTTAAAACAGGGTTGGAATCTCTAATCGCGCAGGGCTTTGCGCCGCTCAAAGGGAAACGTGTCGGCTTGATCACCAACCCGACGGGAATCACTCGCGACTACCGCGCCAATGTGGACATTCTCGCGAAAGCCGTCAATCTCGTCGCACTTTTTGGACCGGAACACGGGGTACGCGGCGATGCAGGGGCGGGGGACAGCGTGGGAAACGCGAAAGACCCGGCGACTGGGCTTCCGGTCTACTCGCTTTACGGCAAGACGAACAAGCCCACCGCCGAAATGACCCGGAACCTCGACACGCTGATTTTCGATCTTCAAGACATCGGTTCGCGTTCCTACACCTATATTTCAACGATGGGGCTGTGTCTGGAGGCGGCGGCGGAACTCGGCAAGGAGTTCATTGTGCTGGATCGCCCGAATCCGTTGGGAGGGGATCGTGTCGAGGGAAATCTGGCACGCCCCGAATTCCGTTCGTTTGTGGGTAGGTATCCGATTCCCTACGCGCACGGGCTGACGATTGGCGAACTCGCGCAAATGATGAATGGAGAGGGCTGGCTCAAGGGGAAACGCAAGGCGAACCTGACCGTCATTCCTCTGACGGGGTGGAGACGCAACATGAACTGGAGCGAAACCGGACTGCCTTGGGTGCTGACTTCGCCCCATATCCCCCATGCCGAAACCTCGTTTCACTATGCCGCAACAGGAATCATGGGCGAACAGCCAACGCTCAATATCGGGGTCGGCTACACCCTGCCGTTTGAGTTGGCGGGCGCACCGGGACTGTCACCGCACCGCTTCTCCACCGAGATGAACCGCCGCAACCTCAAGGGGGTTTACTTTCGCCCCATGTCGTGGGTTCCTTTTTACGCGGGCTACACAGGCAAAAACTGCGGAGGCGTCCAGACTCATTTCACCGATTTTCGAGAGGCGGAGGTCACACGCCTTAACTTTGAGTTGATGGACGCCGCCCGCAAACTCAATCCCGCCCTTAACTTTTTTCCGAAAGGACGAGAACGGATGTTCGATCTTGTTTGTGGCACGGACGAGGTACGAAAAATGTTCCTTGCCGGGAAATCCTCCTCTGAAATCTGGAAAAAGTGGAACGCCGAAAGTGCCGACTTCCGCGAGTCACGCGCCAAATATCTTCTTTACTGAGGAAAGTAGTGAGTGTCAAGTGTTGAGTTAGAAATTTTCTTTTCTCTTCTATCCTTCCCTGTCTTTTCATCCCTATGCTCTATGTCAATCTATGGAAAAATCTTCAACTCAACACTCAATACCTAACACTCAACACCTTCTTCTGCGGAAAATTTTCGATGAACAAACCTAAACTTTTACTGTTGCTATGCCTCGCCGTTTTCGGGACGGGCTGTGGACGTGCCGTCAACCGATCTGCGGAACGCCGAGTCCGCGATGCGCTTCCTCGCCTGATTGGAGAAGCGAAATCCTACAAAGTCAGTATCAACAACGACCCTTTTAAGACGATTAGCGGCTCTCTCTCCAATGTCGCCATAGACGGAGACGACGTGTTGCTCTCAAACGGGTTTTTGCTGGATCACCTTCACCTCGACCTCAAAGGGGTCAGCGTGGACACGGGAAAAGGCGTTGTCAAGAGCATTCGCGAAACTCGTTTTAGGGCAACCGTCGGCAAGGCAAACCTCGACGAATTTCTTGCGGGCGCACAAATTCCCGAAGAGACTCTTCGTAATACTCGTGTGACTCTGGATCAGGGCTTTGTCACGATCACCGGAATCCGTGAACTGATCGAGTTTCGGGTTCCGCTCCTCAATCAAAATCCGGTGAAGGTAAACGTTCCTTTTACTCTCACGGGCGTTTTAAGGGTGGCAGGCGCAAGACGCATTGCCTTCGATCCCAAACACCTTACGGTAGTTGGTCTGCTTCTCGCGGGTAAGCCTCTGGCATTTCTGACTGACCGCTTCGAGCGAGCCGTAGACTTGAACGCTCTTCCGTTTCCAGTTACGCTTTCCGATGTGCAGATACGTCCTAATGAGATGATTTTAAGCGGGGTGGCGGATGTGTCGGGGCTACTGAAAAAGTGAGCGACTACGCGGAATGGGCGGAAACAATTGGAACGATTGTCGAGACAGGAGGAACAACCCTTTTGCTCGGTGGCACCGATGTGGGAAAAACCACGTTCGCTCGTTTGCTGGCAAATGCTTTTGCCGAGGCAGGAAAAGACTGCGCCGTGCTGGACGCCGATCTCGGTCAATCGGAAATTGGACCTCCTGCCTGTATCGGTTTGGGGCGCATGAAGGCGGGAAAGCCCGTGCTTGCTCTGTCAGAATTGGAGCCGGAGGCACTGCGGTTTCTTGGCACGGTCAGTCCGCAGGGCTATTCGCTTGAGTTTTCGGCAGGGGTGCGGATTGTTGCGGACTGTGCCGTCGGGGAAACCCTGATCGTGGACACGGGCGGTTATTTACATGGAGCATGGGCGCAACGACTTTTTTTCGTGCTAATGGATCTGCTCAAGCCTCAGCATCTCGTGGCTCTTCAGCGTAAGGACGAACTCTCGCCGTTTCTGTTGCCTTTAAGATACCGGGATGATTTTCGGTTGCATCAGCCTCAGATTCCCTCTGTCATCTCAAAAAAGCCCTCGAAGTACCGCACACAACGCCGGGAACTGAAATTTGCCTCCGCCTTACGAGACGCAGAAGAGTTGACTTTTTCCTTTGATGAGGTGGCACTGATCGGGACGTGGTTGGGGAGTGGGGAACCCGTTGCGCCTCACATTCAGAAATTTATTGCGACTTCGCTCGGCGCACAAAACAAGGTCTACTATGCCGAAATGCGCTCCGGGGTTCTCGGTGTGATGAGTCAGCGTCCTGTGCCGCCTCAGTCTCCCGCCCTTGCACAGATCGCCGAAACCTTAAAAACGGAGACTGTCGCAATCACGCCCGCGCCTCAACTCAAGCATTTACTGGTGGGATTGGAGGGGGTTTCAGGGAAATTGCTGGCACTTGGCTCTCTCGCGTCACTGGATTTCCGCCGCCGCACTCTCGGAATTCTAACCCCTCTTCGAGTTCCGGGAGCCGTCCGTACTCTGCGCTTTGGTACAATCCGAATCGGTGGAAAAGTGGAGTAGGGGAGCGAAGCAAACACAGTAGCGGAATTTGGAGACGGCGGAATAAATTCGCCGCTGGCGGCTATGCCGTTCCGAGTTCATCCAATCGCGGACAAAACTAGAGCAAAAGACAAAAAGAAGAGGAGATTTCCCCTTTTCTTTTTTGCCTTTTAATCTGTGCCACTCTGTATTAATCTGTGGATAAAAATCTTCTGCACCAGAGACGTGCTTCAGTGGGGATCAAACTCATCGGTCTGGGGAAGGCGCGTCGGGCGGGTAGGGACGGCGGATTTGTCTTTGTCGGGTTCGATTTTCTCACGGTCAATTAAGAGAAACTTCACTTTCGATTTTTCTTCCAGAAAGTCACCCGTCATCACGGTGAGAAACGCGGCTTTTCCGGGCGTGATCGTTCCCATCAGGTCACTCACTCCAAAGATCGCGGCAGGGCTTGAGGTTAAGGCGCGAAGTGCCGCCTCACGGGGCAATCCGGCTTTGACGGCACGACGCAGATTTGTGAAAAATTCCGCCGGGGTCTTGACGCCTTTCGTGGTGAACGCAAACAGAACGCCCGCTTTGCTCAAGGTGGAGGCACCTGCCACTTTTTCGTTCCACTTCCGCTTCCGCTCCTCCGTTGCGGCTTTGGGGACATCCGACTCTTCGCCTTCGTCCTTCGCTTTTTCAACTTCAGATTCGTCTTTGTCCTCTTTGATTTCGCCCTGCGGCGGTTTCGGTTTCTGAACATCGTCAGGACTTACGGGCTTTTCAACGGGTTTCTCTCCCGGCTTGACCGCAGGCTTTACGCCGGGACGAGTAGGATCAATCACAGGGCGAGTCACCTTTTCCGGCTTTGCACCCGGCTCCTTGCCAAAGTTCAGGCTCAGTAACACAGGCACCTGACCTTTTGCCAACGTCTCCACGTCTTTGTAGGCTTCCCCGCCTCCTACCAGGATCGGCTTCATCCCGAATTCCTGTGCAAAACGGAGTACACGATAAATGTCATTCTGGTTTTCCGCCTCGAAGAGTGCCGGAATCTGCCCGTCGAGAACAGGTTGCAGATCGGTCAGCACCTCATCATAAGGCGGACGATCCATGCCTTTGTTTTTGGCATAAGCGGCTTTCTGCGATTGAAACCGCCGTGCATCGAGAAGCGTTTGTCGAACGTGTGCGAAATAGCCGAGATTAGTTGCCGGATACCCCCTCTCGGCACTACGTCCCATATTAAAGCCGAAAACTTCTCCGACAACGGGCTTCATCACGCTTTCACGTCTCGGTTTGCCGGAGAGCGTGACGAGTCCCGCCTGACCGCTCATCAATGATCCCGAAGGCGAAAGCAACTGCACCACAAACCCGCTTTTTCTGGCACTCAGCACAGAAGCATCAGTTGGTAGAAAATAATCCACCGCTTTCAGTTCCGGGCGCACCCCTTTGCGGTTCGCCTCACGCATCGAAGGAGAGGAGGAAGCAATCGGGTCAAAGGGCGTGTCTTGAATCGGTTGTGCATCAGGCAATTTCAGAGCAGTCGAGGAAAACGAATCCACAAAGCCGGGATAAACTGTCAATCCTGCACCTTCGATAATTTCAGCATCTGCCGGAGGCTTGACGTTCTCACCGACGGCTTCGATCCTGCCGTCACGCACGACAACGGTTCCCTTTGAGATCGTTTTACCGTCACCGATTTCGATCTTTGCCCCGACAATCGCGTAAACTTTCGGTAGGAGCGGGGTCTGCCCAAACGCACTGCACACCGTCCCAATCAGTAATCCCACACACATTTTTCCGACTTGCTTCAACGTTTCGTCCTTCTCTTTTTGCTTTGCTTTTTCACCAAACGACAATTAGTTTACAAACCACTCATGTAGAGTGATAGGGATCAGGTGTTAGGAGGATGCGGAGAAAGGAGAGCAAATCTTTATCTCAACACTTAACACTTTCCTGAGTCTACCTTTTTGCCGGGTCGAGGAGTTTCTGAATTTCCGGGTTTTGCATGTTCGATTTTGAGACCACGAACACGCCCGAATTGATGAATTTCTTCTCGATAGGCTGTTTACGAATGGCTTTCAACACGGTTTTGACGCCTTCGTAGCCCATACGGTAGGGGTCTTGTACGATAAGGGAACTGATGACGCCCTCCTCCAGTGCCGCGACTTCTTCCTTCGAACTGTCGAACGCAACGAGTTTGATGATCCCCGTTTTTTTGTTCTGACGAATGTAGTTTGCCGCTCCTACGCCGTTGGGTTCATTCGCCGCAAAAAGCCCCACGATTTTCGAGTTTGCCGTCAGCATATTGGTGGTTGCGTTCAGGGCTTCGGTGGGATCGTTCGCCTGTTGCGAGGTCACGAGTTTGATGTCGGGGTATTTTGCGAGGGCTTCCTTAAAGCCTTTCACGCGCTCATCGTTCGAGACGGAACCCTGCAAAAAGAACAGCAAACCGACTTCGCCTTTGCCGCCAATGGACTTTGCGAGTTCTTCCCCCGCCTTGCGTCCGCCTTCCACATTGTCTGTGGCGATATAGCAATTTGCCACATCTTTCGTGATGCCGGAATCGATTGTCACCACGGAAATGCCTTTTGCCATGAGGTCTTCCACCGGTTTGATGAGAGCGTTCGCATCCGTCGCGCAAAGTGCCACGCCTTTGACGCCGGAATTCGCCTGAGTTTGCACCAGGTTGATCTGACTTGTGATGTCGTTTTCCTTGTCGGGTCCCTGCCACATCAAGGTAACTTTTTCTTCCGTAGCGGCTTTGTCGGCTCCCGCTTTCATCATTTGCCAGAAGGAATGGCTTGTCCCTTTCGGAATGAAAGCGATTTTGATTTCGCCTTCCGCTCCCTTGCCTGTGTCTCCGGTACCCTTTTCAACGGTAACGACGGGTAGCCCCGTTTCTTCTGCTTTTGGCTTGGGACAACCATACAAGCCGAGTGCTAAAAGGGATACCGCAAGGGTTCCGCCAAATTGTTTGATAAGTTGCATGATAAAACGAGTTCTCTCTTTCACTCCAATTTTCGCTTTGATGTTAAAGAGGTATTTCGGCGTGAGGGAAAGAAATTCCTGCCCGTTTAGGATAAAAAGAGGGGTTCTTTGTTTCTGAAAAGCAGAGAGGACGGAACAGAGAGAGGAGAAAATCTGAAAATGGAGGTCTGCTTTTTCCACCCCTCCTTTGATTGATCCAGGTGAGAGGCGGAAAAAGCAGGGTAGCACAAGAGTATTATAAATGAGATTTGTAAAATCCATGTGAAAAAAACAGGGAGAACAAACCGTGTCTGTTCTCCCTGTTCTCTGTATTTCTCTAATCCCTACTCCCTATCACCTAGCCCTTAAATGCAACCCGGTCAATCGCCATGATCAAGAATAGTAAGGCAAGGTAGATCATTGAGTAGTGGAACATGGACGAGGCGCGAGGCTTGTCCACTTTCTGGTAAAGCCGGAAACTTCTCACGAGGAGGGAGTAGCCGAGCGCAATAGCACCGATAAGATAGAGCAGACCCGCTTCGTGCAAGAAAAACGGAAGCAACGAAAGCACTACAGTTCCCATTGCATAAAACCCGATCTGAATCACTGTTACGCGATCCCCTTTGACGACAGGAAGCATCGGAATTCCCGCTTCGGCGTAGTCGTCTTTGATCAGCAGAGCCAATGCCCAGAAATGCGCGGGTGTCCACACAAAGATAATCGCAAACAGATACCATGCCATGAAGGAGTGAAGTTCGTTTGTGACGGAAGCCCACCCGACGAGTGGCGGAAATGCCCCTGCCGCCCCCCCGATCACGATATTGTACCAGGTGCGCCGCTTCAGCCCCAGCGTGTAAACCACGACATAGAAGACAAGTCCTGCAAGAGCGAGCATCGCCGTCAACAGATTTGCCGCCCCCCACAGGAGCGCAAACGAAAGACCCGCAAGCGCAAAGGCAAAGCGCAAAGCGTTTTTCGAGGAGATTGCACGGGTGACGGTCGGGCGCTTTGAGGTACGCTTCATGCGCCCGTCAATGTCCCGATCTATCACCATATTGATCGCATTTGCTGCTCCCGCCGCCATATATCCGCCGATGCCTACCGCGAGGAACAGCAGAAAGCCGGGAGCCTGACGAGTCGCAATAAACATCGCAGCCAGCGTCGTGAAAAGAAGAAGGCTGATCACACGCGGCTTTGTGAGGGCAAGATAATCCTTCCAGCCTACAGTAAAGACCTCTCCCGCTTCGGGGGCGTAAACACCCTGATGAATCGTGAGATGTTCCACCTGCGGCACATCAACCGCAAGGGCAGAACTCGCAAAAAGAATTAGCGTGATCCAGGTTGCGTCTGCCGCAAGCAAATGAGCGAGTTGCATCCAGAGCGGGGCATGAAGCGAAAGGTTTGCCACCCCAAAAAGGATATTGCCGAAGAACAAAAGGTTGAGCCACCGTCCGAATTTGCGCGTGTCCTCCGAGGGGCGCAGGTGTGCCACAAGACCGGAAATCAGCACCAGATAAAGCCCGACAGACATGGAAAGCAGGGGATGTAACACTCGGAGGCGGACGATAAAGTGAGCCGTCAGCGAAAAGTCCTCACGCAGCCCGTCTAAGAGTGTTCCGGTGGAAGGAAACAGGGTCACGCTGAGGGCGGCAATCGCCCCGGAAACCGCCAGCAAAATGGTCCCGGCAATCCCGACGCCGAGCATCCAACCTACTGCCCCCTGACCCTTCAGGCGAAGCGGCTTGCCCCCTGACGCCCACCACGTCGTGAGTGTCAGACAAAGCACCAGCAAAAGTGTATTCACCAGATGACCGGACAGCGCGACAACACGGTAAATACTCGCATTATGCTCTACCAATTTGAAGAGGACGAGAACCGCACCCAGAAGTGCTTCCGAAAAGGTAAAGGCAACACACGATACGGCTCCGGCTCGGACGGGGTGTCCTTTCGGAAAAGCCCGAAACGCCCAGACGAGCATAATCCCCACAAGTGGAATGACTAGGAAAGAGGAAACACGGTGCGAGTACTCGATAGCCACCGCCAGTTTTGCAAAGACGGGAATCAGTTGCTCTCCGCAGAGGGGCCAGTGTTTTCCACAACCCGCACCCGAATCGGTGGCGCGGACAACCGCACCCCACAAGATCACCAATAAATTATAGACGAGTACCGCCCCGGAGAACCGTGCGAAAGATTTCATGAGTTTAATTACACCTCCAACCCCAAACCTTAATCTCCACTTTGCAGGAGACCCCACTTTTACTGGATATTTGCAGGACTATTCTACCCTTATTTACGCTTAGTGCATCGGAGTCCTCCGCGACTTTGTACTTTTTTTCACAGAATGATTTTCTCTCATTTTTAACCGGACAGACATTTTTTATAAAGAGTCGGAACCTAGCGAGAGGGGGCATCGTCTCATTTAGAGATAAGCAAAATGCCTGACCGTAACGGGCAGTCATGTTTAAGGAGAATAAAGATGAAATTTGGAATTTTTGTGCTGCTGGGCGCATTGAGTTTTATACCGGGAACCGTGAAAGCGCAGGAAATGGTGGAAATCGGCACGATTTCTAAAGTCGTAAGTAACGAACCCACCACCTGGTCAATGTCAGGTTTTGAGATGATTCACCTCACCAAAAGTAATGGGAGGGATACTCCAGTAATGCGTACTCTTAGATTTGATGCGCGAACCGTCGAAATTCTGGATCGTGTACAAAGTCCGCCGCTTCGTCCGCAAGACATCAAAGTAATGAAAGTCGGCAAAAATACTTGCGTAATCGTGCGCCGTTATGTGCTCGCCGAAGTAACGGCGCAAGACGCAAGTGCCGAGGGAATGAGCCAGACCGCACTTGCAAACAAATGGGCTTCTTCGGTGCGCCGGGTCTTCCCACAGATCGCGCCTTTGCCAAGTCGCTTTGGAGTCTAGTCGGTCATTGCATACTGAATTTGCAAAGAAATTGAGAAGAGGGAAGAGAGCAATGGCTTTCTTCCCTCTTTTTTCGTCCCTGAAGAAACATGAATGTAGTTTGCGGATTCACCTTGTAGCAAAAAAAAATCACGTTTTCAGCAATGTGCAAGCACAAATGGCACGAATTATGCAATTATTGCAATGTGCGAGGGAGTTGTCCGGGAAGTGCCCTCAATTTTTGTTTTTGACAACAGGAGAAACCGCTCATGTCTCGAAATTTTTGCGTTTCGCTCGTCTCTGGAGTCGCCATGACGCTCATTGTGCTTACTCATGCACCCGCGCAAGCCCTTGATCCCGTCGCTACCTATCTTTTCCACGGCAATTGCAATGCCGTGCAACCCGGCGCGCCACTTCTTACCCCAACTGATCCACTTGGAACCAGTGCATTTATCAGCG
>JACMPS010000304.1 GCA_014377395.1 Chthonomonadaceae bacterium | reverse complement strand
GCAGAGCGTTTTTCGGGTGGAACATGATAAGCGCGAGATTGAGAAAAAGCGGGTGTGCCAGATAAATTTGTAGCGAGTAGTTGCCAATCCAGGCAAGCGGTTTCCCTGCGAAAGTATGAGCAATGAAGCGGGACACGAAGATTAGCAGAACCGCTACGGTGGTCGTGTAAGTCCATTCCGCAATCTGAAAATAGAACGTGTTCACTTCCTTTTTCGCGAGGACACGCAGGGCGAGCGGCAAGTAAAAATAGAGTGCCGTTCCCGCTACCGCCAACAAAAACGGTGATGCAGACTTCAATCGTTCAGGTAGGAGGGCTTTGTCTCTCCCAAGCCAGAGACCGACTGCGATTGTCGGAATGTACCACAAAGTAACGCTTCCGACATAAGGGAGGTGCAACACAAACCAATTCAGCCAATAAAATCCTAACGTCAGCACAATTGTCACACCGAGCAAAGTGAAAACAGAAACTTTTCGCTTGAAAAGAGGAGCGATCAAGACAAGTAACACGCTCAATTGTATTGCTAAACCGAGGTAGTACAGATGACCGATAGACTTTCCATAAGTGACTTTCAGCAGGGCATCTTTGAGATCGAAATTCGGTGGTGGCTTTAGCGACACGAGAAGAATATAAAAGAGACTCCATATCAGATAGGGAATCAGGATTCCTGTGACACGTTTTACGGTGTAGTCTCTGAGCGAATAAGGTTTAAGCAATTTTCCGATTGTCAGAAGACAGGTCAGCATCAGAAACCCCGGAACCGCATAAAGCAAAATGGGGTTAGCGGCGGCAAGCCAATTCCATGCGTTGCTCCCCTGTACACTCAGAGTCATCATCGCACCGAAGACGTGAATCAAGACGACGCTGATGCAAAGAATGCCGCGAAAAACATCCAGAGCAGTGTCACGGGAAGAAGGTTCGGTTTGAGTTTGCGGAAGGGGAGCGATTGACATAAAGACAAGTTCGCGACAAAGGCAACATTCTCCTGCACAACAGAAGCGGTCACGCTGATTTATGTCCGCGATTAGATAAACTCGGAACGGCGAAGTCGCCCTCGGCGAATTTATTCCGCCGGACTTATTTGCCGCATCGTACCGTATCCATTTCCGAACTTGTTATCGCCTACCTCTTCCTTAACGCCCGGAGGTAATCGAGACCGGAGCGCGAAGAACACGATTGCCTACTCGTGCAACAACGGTTCCTTTTCCGGTGTGATGAGAACGAAAGGCACCTCCCTGCGTAATAAAACCAAGACCGTCTTCTGTTCCCCAGATCACCGAAACCCCGGCGGGAAGCGGGGAACCGTCCCCTTGAACCACATGAAAGGTCAGGCGGTCATTGAGGTGAAAAGTATTGCCGCTCTCGGAATTGGGTTCGATGCGCGGATTGTCAAGGTCAGGTGTATCGAGCGGATCACCGAAAAGTAGCAAGCTGTTCGCAAGAGGACGCAAACGCCCATCCGACGGAGCATTGACGATGCCTCCCCCTACAAACATGGAAGTGGAACCGCCGCCGTCTAGATTGATCGCGTTGACCGCCCCGAATTTGAGCATGATCTGAGCGAGTTCATGAAGAGAGGCACCCGCACTCCACGAATCGCGCCCGTCTACCGTGAGAAGCAAAACCTTTCCGTCTTTAGTGACGCCGAAAGCGGTACGCGGGTGTCGCTTTGACACGAAGCTTGCCTCATCGAAACCCTCCGCCTCATAATCAATTGAGATTTTTCCTTCTTTGACAAGCCAGGGGCCCCCGCCAATCACCTGTTTCGCATCTTTCCAAGTGGGTTCCCTACGAACGCCGCGATTGACTCGTCCTGCCCGCGACGGGTATTTCCCGCGTGAGGGAGCCGAAACGTTCGGGCTGATCTCAAACTTAATTGTCATCATGTCGCCGCGAGTTGTCTTCTGCCCAAGACTTGTTCCTGTGCCCGCATAGCCGATCAGGAGAACTTTGTCGCGTGGACATGGCGGAATGGGTTCGTTTCTCTCCAGGGGATAGACTGCCTCGACTTTGCCCGTGAGTTCCTCCGACACCTTGAGCGGCAAGTTGACTTCGCCGAGTTGAACGATGATTCCGGCTTTGTGTGAAATCACCGCTCCTGCGAAACGAGGTGTCTCAATGATGATCTCGCCCTCTTGCGGAATACGGTTGACGCCATTAAGGAGGACAGGCACTTTTTTCTCCCCGATCTGTACGAGTCCTTCACCGGTCATTACCCCTATTTCAATTCTATCTTCCATCATTGCGATACAGGCACGGAAATCCATCGGTTCCGAGATCAGTTCTCCATCGAGAATACCGAGACCGAGCGGATCGCCGGTGAACGCCGCAAAATCCCCGTTCACGCCACCAATGGCACGATTACGAATCGCCATTGTCTGGAGCGACTCGCGCCCTTTATGTTCGCCCTCGTATCCGATCACGTCATGGGATTGACTATACTGGAGTTTGACGCCCGGTTCCTTGAGATCAATACGTAACAGGTTCAGAATACGAGGTGAGATTCCAGGACTTGCCTCCTGAATTTCCTGAAGGTAGGTGACACCTTTCGCCACCTGTTTTTCGGTTTTGATGGTCTCCGCGAAGAGAGCGGATGAGACGAGAGCAGTCAAAGAAAGCGCAAAAAGCGTGGGAAATGTTAGGTGTTTCATAAGTCTAAAGAATTTGTTTTTGTAGGAGGTTATGCGGTGGAAGTCAAAGGCAAAAGATCGGCGACTTTGATTTTTGCTTCGGGATGAGCGGCAGGGGCAATCTCCCCTTCCGCCTCAAAGGTGACAACCGACTCATACCCCTCCGGTGTCGGATTGAGATGCACAATGATTTGTCTTCCGGCGACATCCACCACCCAATACTCGACGATTGCGTTGCGGGCATAAAATGCCGACTTTACGATCAAATCATAACTGAGTGTTATCTCGGCAGTCTCAATAATTAGGATAACATCTTCTGCCGGGGGGTGATTTTGTGCATAATGCTCTAAATTGTTGCAGAGCACGGCAAAGTCGGGTTCTGGTTCGCTAGATTTTCGATCTGCGTCATTCACTGGAATAATCGAACGGTTCTGCGACACATAATCGCTTCCATAAGTTTTTGCCAACCACTCAGAGAGGTGCGTTTTGCAAAGAGCGTGCGGCGGAGAAAGACGCTCCTTCTGCATAATATCGCCCTCGATCAGTTCGCATTGCTCGCCGTCAATAATGCCCAACTCTATGATGCGATAAAACTCCGTTACCGTCCAACGTTTGCGTTTCGGATCGTCCATTTTATTTTACTCCTGCAAGATATTCGTCTACCGTTGCCACACAAAGTTCCGATTGCCCCGTGTGCGCCGTCAGGGAGAGCAAAAGAGCGCGGGCAGTGTCCAGAGAAGTCAGGCAGGGAACGCCCGCTTCAACGGAGGCTCGGCGAATCTGCGAGGCTTCACGTTCGATGCGCTTGTCACTCGAAAGCGTGTTGATCAGCAGTTTGATCTGCCCGGAGCGGATCAAGTCGTTGATGTTGCCCTCGCCCTCGTGCAACTTCTTCACTGTCTGCGTTTCGATCCCCTCTTGACGCAGAAAGTCGGCGGTTCCGGCAGTCGCATGCACCGTAAATCCCAACTCCGCAAAGCCCTGCACAATCGGAACCGCCTCCGCTTTGTCACTGTCCGCCAGCGTCACGATCATTTTGCCGCCTTCGGGAATGCCGATTCCCGAAGCCAGCATTGCCTTGTAGAGAGCACGGGGATACTCAGTGTCCATTCCCATGATTTCACCCGTTGATTTCATTTCGGGACCCAAACCGATGTCCACCTGATTGAGTTTTAGAAACGAGAACACAGGTGCTTTCACATAAACCGAAGACCCCTCCGGGTAAAGCCCGGACGTGTAGCCCTGCGATTTCAGCGTCTGCCCGATCATGCACTTTGTCGCGACTCGAACCATCGGAATTCCCGTGATTTTTGAGAGATAAGGAACAGTGCGGGAGGCACGGGGGTTGACTTCCAGCACCATCGGTGTGTCGGTGGTGGCATCCACGACAAACTGAATGTTCATCAGCCCAATAATTTTCAGGCGAAGAGCAAGGCGTGTTGCCGTCTCCACGATCTGAGTTTTGCAGTGTTCGGTGAGGGTTTGAGGCGGGTAAACCGCCATGCTATCCCCTGAATGGACGCCCGCCCGCTCGATATGTTCCATAATTCCCGGCAAAAGGCAGTCCACTCCATCCGAAATTACGTCTACCTCCACTTCTTTACCCAGGATATACTTGTCTACCAGAATCGGGGCTTTCGGCGACACATCCACGACGTACTGCATATAGCGGCGCAGTTCGGTCCCATCGTTGATAACCTCCATCGCCCGCCCGCCCAGCACGTAAGAGGGGCGCACCAGCACGGGATACCCGATTTCCTCGGCGACAAGAACGGCGGCATCGGCATTGGTGACGGCTTTTCCGCGTGGACGTGAGATATTGAGTTCGTTCAGGATTTGCTCAAAGCGATCACGGTCTTCGGCAAGATCAATCGAGTCGCAGGAAGAGCCAAAGATGGGGATGCCCGCATCGGTGAGGGGACGCGCCAGATTGATTGCGGTTTGCCCTCCAAATTGTACAATAACTCCGTCCGGTTCTTCCCTATCCAAGATGTTCAGCACGTCTTCGGTGGCGAGCGGCTCGAAATAAAGGCGATCCGAGGTATCGAAATCGGTAGAAACCGTTTCGGGGTTGTTGTTGACAATGATTGCCTCGTACCCGGCTTCCCGCAACGCCCACACACAATGCACCGAGCAGTAATCAAACTCGATCCCCTGCCCGATCCGAATGGGGCCCGATCCAATCACAACGATTTTTCCCTGACTCACGCTTCACACTCCTGTTCTTCCCTCACCCCCAACCCCTCTCCCTGCCACCCGCCGAGACAGGTTAGGGAGAGGGGAGTCAATACTAAAAGCCATTCAGTCTTTGCCTACCTTTGCAGAAGGTGACTTAGTGATGTAGTCCGGTTCCGGGTCGGTTTGGAACTGAACGGCGTCTATTTCCGTTTCGCCCTGTAGCCATGCCTTCGCGATTCGGTGTCCGCCGTCCATCAGTCTTCCGTCTGAAGAGAGAATAACCGGACAGGCTAAATCCGCGTCCATCACACGCTTGAGATGTTTTGCGACGGCGCGACAGGTTGGCGGTGTCTCTTCGTCGAACCAACAATTTTGATCGAACTCCGCAATAGACTCAATGGAGACACGAATGACAGGCAAGTTCGCGCTCAGTTTCCAAAGCCGCTCGGTCATCCAGAAGGCGCGTCCATTTTCGGTAGATCTGGAATGTTTCGCCATCGTATTTCCCGTTTTGATTTTTGCAACCGTCGGTTCGCATGGAATTCGTCCAGCAGGTTGCTGGACAATTACGTCTGCAAAAGCACCAAGGAATAAATTCCCGGTCTCAGTAGCGTACCTCTTGAGTGCATAAGAAGTGCTTCGCACATCGGCACCAGCAATTACGCAACAGGCTGTTGCGTAATCGCTTTCTCTATTTGGTAAGGGCTATTTCTCGGTTTCTCTTCCCAGCAAAATGACCTCTTCGACGGCTTGCTCCATCGCATAAGTCTGACGGTTCATTTGCGTGACCTGCCCGGCGATTTGTGCGGCAGCGGACTCGGTATGTACAGAGGGCGCAAGTTGAAGCCGTGCCATCGCCGAAACCGCCGAGGCGAGGGTTTGCCCGATTGCTTCCTGCTGACCGCTCACACGCTCCAACGTTTGGCGCAATTGCTTTGCAGATTCCAGTCGGTCCG
>JACMPS010000303.1 GCA_014377395.1 Chthonomonadaceae bacterium | reverse complement strand
TCTGGGCAACCACCTCCGAAGAGATAGAACGACTGGCTAAAGGCGCAGAAGACACCGGAGCGGACGGAGTGTTCCTGCCGACTCCGATTTATTATCCGGCTACTCAGACAACGATTTATGACTGGTACGAGGGGGCTAAGAGAGCAACGAGCTTGCCCGTTTTCGCCTACAATATCCCGCAGTATGCCGCCAACGAGATCACCTTCGACACCCTGCAACACCTCCTTGACGCCGGAATTATCGCCGGGGTAAAGGACTCAACAGGGAAAGCGGAGCGTGTCGGGGAACTGGTGAGGCGTTTCGGGAAAGAGCATACGGTGTTTGCGGCGTCCGACTCTTTTGCAACGGAAGGGAGAAAACTCGGTGCGGACGGTTTTATCTCCGCGATAGCAAACGCAGTCCCCGCTCTCTTCGCAAAGTTATGGGCGGGAGACGAGTCGCTTCAATCCGAAGTGGACACCCTTCGTTCGGCACTCAAAAAGGTCGGTTCATTGCCCGCCCTCAAGTTTCTGCTCGTCAAACAGGGGTTCGCGTTCGGCGGTGTTCGCATCCCCTATTCCGATCTCACCGAAGCGCAGAAGAAAGATTTAGAAGGGTTAGATTAGCGGAAAGGGAACTCGCCCCCACCCCCAAGAAAGCCGGGAGAGGGGAGTCAATGCAGGGGACTGTTTCCTTCTCAACGCTTAACAATCTTCTCGCTAAAGTGTTTATGAAGAGGAGAATTTTTGATGAAGGATAGATGGCATGACCTGTCGGATGGATCGCAGGTGAGAATCTTGCAGGTCACTTTCGGTTTAGAACACAAAATTGCAAATGAATCTGAACAATTCACCTCAGCGACAACCTCACTGATGTTCTGGATGTACCGAAGATCACTGAGGCGAAACTCTAGGATGTTCTCTGTTTTAGATGGGTGGATCACCGACTCTCAGGGTCAAATAACTCAACTTTTCCTACGCACGAATTATCCTTACGGGGGGTATTCATCCGACCCTCAACTCTATGTATTCGAGTTACCCTCCCTCCCCCCTGAAGACCAACTCTTCACGCTCTCCATCACAATTCTCGATCACAGCAAGGGAGCCAGTTCCCACTCAGTCGAATGGCTTTTCCTCAATTCAAAGGAGTGGTCTCAAGAACTTATGGATCGCAAATCAATAGGAGAGGGTTATGAGTAGGGTTTGGCTCCCCTCTCCCGGCTTTTTCGGGGGAGGAGTTGGGGGTGGAGGCGAACGAAGAGAAGAAAAACTTCTTCTCAACACTCAATATTTGACTATGACACTGTCCCCCGTATGTGGTACACTTTCCTCATTATGGCGATAGACAGAGTTCTACTTTTAGATGACAATACCGCAAACCGGATTGCGGCAGGTGAGGTCGTGGAGCGTCCGGCGTCCGCCGTCAAGGAATTGGTCGAGAACGCGATAGACGCAGGGGCAACACAGATCACGATTGGATTGGAGGAAGGCGGTAAAACCCGCATCCTGATCTCCGACAACGGCATCGGAATGACCCGCAACGACGCCATTCTCGCCCTTCACCGACACGCTACCTCCAAGATCAAAACGGCGGAAGACCTCTTTGCCATACGCACCCTCGGCTTTCGAGGAGAAGCGATCCCTTCGATTGCCTCCGTCTCGAAAATGACGATCACGACAAAGCCGCACGACGAAATCAGTGGCACTCAAATCTCGATTGACGGCGGTGATCTCATCGGTGTGGAGGAAGTCGCCTCACGAGACGGCACCACGATTGAAGTGGCGGACCTGTTTTTCAACACTCCCGCTCGATTGAAATTCTTGAAGTCCAATTCGGCGGAACTTTCCCGTGCCCTCGACTTGATCGGTCAACTCGCGCTTGCCAATCCTCAGATCGGGTTTCGGGTAAAACACGGCACTCACGAAGTCTTTTCGACACCGGGAACGGGCGAACCGCTTGCAGCTCTTGCGGCGGTGTGGGGGCGTGAGATCGCCAAGAAAATGATCCCGCTTTCCCACGAAAACGGAGAACTCAAAGTTTCCGGCTTTATTGCCACTCCCGACATTTCCCGTCCCGGACGCTCCCACGAACTCTTTTACGTGAATGGACGCCCGATCAAAAACCGGATGCTCGGTCATGCCCTTGAAGACGCCGTGCGAAATCTTACCCCCGACAGCCGCTATCCAATCGCAACGGTCTTCATCGAAATTCCGCCCGATCTTGTGGATGTCAACGTTCATCCCACTAAGACCGAAGTTAAGTTCACCCGCGACGGAGACCTGCATCACGCCGTCAGTCAGGCGGTCAAGACGGCTCTTCTCGCTTACGGCATTGTCCCGACAATCACCCCACAAGTCCTGATTCCGATGAGTAGTGCTGAAACCGAGGTGACTTCTCTCTCTCAGGCGTTCGATCCTATGCCCGTCCAGAGTGCCTTGAAGTTCTCGCCGTTCGATGCGTTTGCGGATCGGGCTTTCGGCAATTCGGGGAACTTTGCATCCTCTTCTTCCATGCCGGAATTTGTACCGGATCATCATAATCATCATAGTGAACAGGGACAAGACAATACGGGAACTCTCGGCGAAAGGGCGTTCCCCTCTTCTTTGATGCCTCTTTCCGCTTCCGAGTTCTCTTCCACCTGTCCCGATCCGAGCGAGTCAGGCGAAGAAGTGCTTACCGTTCCCACAAAGCCGAAACCCTTTGCCGAGCAGTTGCGCGAGTTCAAAGTACTGGGTCAGGCACGAAACACGTACATCATCGCATTGACGCCGAATGGCATTGCGGTGGTGGATCAGCACGTTGCCCATGAGCGGGTGCTGTACGAGCGGCTGACGGTGCTACGGTTCTCAAACGGCATCCCAGTGCAACATCTGGCAGTTCCGCTCACCCTTAACCTGTCGCGTCGGGAGGCAACCCTGCTGACGGAGCATCTCGAAACCTTCAAGATCAATGGCTGGGATGTGGCACCCTTTGGCGGAGAAAGTTTCGTAGTGCGTTCCATTCCTGCAATGCTGGTGACAAAGCCCTACGAGAAAATCTTTCGGGACATGGTGGACGAACTGATCAACCAGAGCGTGTCCCGCCGTCTCATCGTTCAGCAGGAACACGTCACGATTACCAACGCCTGCAAACTCGCCGTGAAAGCAGGCGATCCACTCACGATCCACGAGATGCAAGCCCTCCTCGAACAGCTCGCCGACACCGAAAACCCGTATCTCTGTCCGCATGGTCGTCCTATCGTCGTCACGATTGGCTTTCACGAATTGGATAAGCAATTCAAGAGGGCATGAGGGGAAAGTCCTTGTTGCCCTTCCCTCTTAGTCCACCTCTGTGGACTCAACACTTCTCGCGTCACATCATTTGAGAAAATACGTCCTAAAAATCAGGAGGTTAGACCATGATTCCCATTTTTGGTTTGTTGACGGCACTCACGCCCTCTTCGGCTCCCCCGAAGGTCACATTCGCTCGTGATGTCGCCCCTATTCTCTACAAAAACTGTACTCCGTGTCACCGAGAAGGAGAGGTTGCGCCCTTCTCTCTGAAAACCTATACCGATGCGAAAAAGCGTTCACGGCAGATCGCAGAGATCACGCAAAAGCGCGTGATGCCCCCCTGGAGTGCCGTGCATGGCTACGGAAGTTTCCGGGATGAGCGACGCCTGACCGACCCCGAAATTGCAGTCCTCAAGCGGTGGGCAGACACGGGAGCCTCCGAAGGTGACTGTAGAGGTGCCCCTCCCCTTCCCTCTTTTCCCTCCGGCTGGAGGCTTGGCAAGCCTGATATGATTATAAAAATGCCGAAATCTTATGCCATTCCCGCAGATTGAAAAGATATGTATCGCAACCTTGTCGTGCCAATTAACTTACCCGCCGACAAATGGGTGAGGGGCATGGAGTTTCACCCCGGCAACGCGAAAATCGTTCATCACGTTATCCTGATGACTGACGACAAAGGGGAAGCCCGCAAACTGGACTTGAAAGACGGTAACGCAGAAGACGGCTACCCCGGCTATGGCGGCATGGGATTCACGCCGAGCAGTTCGCTGGGTGGCTACACCCCCGGCGACATTCCGAAATTCTACACCGAGGGAACCGCCTCGAAACTCTCAAAAAAAACCGATGTGGTTTTCTCGATGCACTACCACCCTTCCGGCAAACCGGAGAGCGATAAATCCGAAATCGGGATTTACTTCACCGACAAAGCCCCCACTCGCCGAGGTTCCGTCGTCCTTATGGGAGTCCTGAACATAGACATCCCTGCAGGAGAAAAACAACTCGTCGAAACTGCCGATTATGTGTTGCCCTGTGATCTGGAAGTCTCTGGGATTATGCCGCATATGCACATCATCGGGCGTGAAAACAGGATTCACGCCGAAACTCCCGACGGCAAAGTCATTCCGCTGATCTGGGTCAAGAATTGGGACATCAACTGGCAGGGAACCTACCGCCTCAAAACACCGATCAAACTCGTCAGGGGAACAAAACTGAAAGGGGTGTGGACGCACGACAACTCGGCGGAGAACCCGCACAATCCCTCGATCCCCCCGATCCGCGTCAAAAACGGAGAGAACTCAACCGATGAAATGGCGGGAGTGATTCTTGAGGTGGTACTGGACAAATGGGAGGACGAACTCGCCCTGTGGGGCGCGAATCTCGGAATGTTGGCGAAAGCCTACTTTGCTCCTCCCGCACACAATGTTCCTCTTCCGCCCGTGAAGCCATAAGAAGAAAGTGTCAAGTGTTGAGTCCACGCAGGTGGACTCAACACTTGACACTTTCCTTTCTTCTCTAAAGTCCCCCGAAGATGAGATTAATCGTCGGCACGGTGACGGGAACGTCAACCCGGGCAAGGGTCGTGGTGGCTGAGGCGTCCGTGGAACCCAGTTTCGAGGCGGTGACTGTGTAATCTCCCGGAACCACCCAGAACGTATACATCCCGTTTGCGTCGGTTGTCGTCGTTCCGATATTGTTACCGATATTGCTCAGCCGTACTGTCGCTCCCGGCAACGCAACCCCACTTGAAGTCACCTTGCCGATGATCGTGTAGGGTGGCAGAGGAACCGAGCCTGAAGGTCGCTGAATCAAAAACGCGGAGAGCGCATTGTTTCCTGCAATCAGAGGGAAGCGGATTGTTTCGGCAGTGACCTGAAGCGTCTCGAAGCCCAATGCCTCGACACTGCCCACAAGAGAGCCAGGAACGTTCCCTACCCCAACCGGAAGCCCACTGAGCGTAAACTGTCCACTGGCGTTCGTCGTTGTGGAAGCTCCTGCTATCGTAACTTTTGCGTTGCCCACACCCACGGTTCCCGTCGAAGTCACGGTGGTAACTTGCCCGGTGACATTCGCTGTGTAGCCG